>RFSP01000201.1 GCA_009923895.1 Betaproteobacteria bacterium
GCGGCCGAAGCGCCGGCGGCCCAGATGCGTGAACTGGGCTGTGACCGGCAGGTGATTTCTGCCGACGAGGCGGTTCGCATTGAACCCGCCTTGCGTCACATCCGCCCGCAGTTGGCCGGGGCCACCTACACCAGCGAAGATGAGTCGGGTGACGCCAACCGCTTTGCACGCGAGCTGGTGCGCCATTGCGAGGCCGACGGCGTGCAGTTCTTGATGAGCCACACGGTCACGGCCTTGCGTGAAGTGGCAGGACGGCTCAACCACGTGGAAGCCACCGATACCGAAGGGCGCTTTCAGACACTGCGGGCCGACGCCTATGTGTTGGCCATGGGTTCGCTCAGCCCCTTGTACGCACGCCCATTGGGCATCCGTTTGCCCATTTATCCAGCCAAAGGGTATTCGGTGACGATGCCGGTGAAGAACGCCGACCTGGCGCACCAGGTGTCGCTGACCGATGACGAATACAAGCTCGTGTTCTCGCGTTTGGGAGATCGCTTGCGCATTGCCGGTACGGCCGAGCTCAATGGCTATGACCGTGACCTCAACCGTGTGCGATGTGAGGCCATCGTGCGCCGGGTGGAGCAGTTGTTCCCTGGAGCCGGTGACGCGTCTGCCGCGCAGTTTTGGACGGGCCTGCGCCCGGCCACACCCAGCAACGTGCCCCTGATTGGCAAAACCCGGGTCAGCAACCTCTATCTGAACACCGGCCACGGCACCTTGGGTTGGACCCACGCGTGTGGATCGGGCAAGAGCATTGCCCGCATCATCAGCGGCCTGAAGCCCGAAGTGGACTTTGCGTTTACCGGATTGGCGGCTTGACCACCGCACGCATGGGGGCCAAGTCGTCGACCACGCGTTCGATGGATCCGGCCCCCATGATCAACACCAAGTCACCGTCGCGCACGGTGTTGAGGACGGCGGCGGCCACGTCGTTCACCTGATCGACAAAGACAGGCTCCACCCGCCCCGTGACGCGGATGGCTCGGGCCAGTGAGCGGCCGTCGGCGGCGACGATGGGTGATTCACTGGCAGCGTAGACCTCGGTGAGCACCAAGGCATCGGCGCGCGAGAGCACTTGCACAAAGTCCTCAAAGCAATCGCGGGTGCGTGTGTAGCGGTGCGGTTGAAAAACCAATACCTGTCGACGATCGGGGTAGGCCATGCGGGCGGCTTCAAGCACGGCGGCCAATTCCACGGGGTGGTGTCCGTAGTCATCAATGACCTCAAACGTGCCGCCGCCCCGAGCTTGAGGGACGGCGTGGGGCCCATGCGATTGAAAACGTCGGCCCACGCCCGCAAACTGGGCCAGCGCGGTCGTGACGGCGGCATCTGGCAGACCCAGTTGCTGGGCCACAGCGATGGCGGCCAGCGCATTGCGCACATTGTGCAACCCAGCCAGGTTGAGCTCCACGGCCAAAGAAGGCAAAGGGGACGTGGCCCCATTCATGCGGCGCACCACCGTGAATTGCATGCGAGCGCCCGGACCGCTGCGCACGTCCACAGCCCGCACCGCAGCGTCCTCAGACAGGCCGTAGGTGACCATGGTGCGTGAAATCATGGGTTGAATGGATCGCACACCGGGGTCGTCGACACACAAGATGGCCGAGCCGTAAAACGGCATGCGATGGATGAAGTCCACAAAGGCGGCCTTGAGTTTGGCAAAGTCATGCCCGTAGGTGTCCATGTGGTCGGCATCGATGTTGGTCACCACGGCGAGCACGGGGCTCAGGTTGAGAAACGACGCATCGCTTTCGTCGGCCTCGACCACGATGTACTCGCCCGACCCCAGCCGGGAGTTGGCCCCCGCACTGTTGAGTTTGCCCCCGATGACAAAGGTGGGGTCCACGCCAGCCTGGGCCAATACGCTGGTGACCAACGAGGTGGTGGTGGTTTTGCCGTGAGTGCCTGCGATGGCAATGCCCTGACGAAGTCGCATGAGCTCGGCGAGCATGACTGCACGCGCCACCACCGGGATGCGCTGGGCCCGGGCCGCCAACACCTCGGGGTTGTCGGGCTTGACGGCAGTGGAGATGACCACGGCCTGTGCGCCCTGCACATGCGGGGCCGCGTGCCCCAGTTCCACCCGCATCCCCAGCGATCGCAGGCGCTGGGTCACCGGGCTGTCGGAGAGGTCCGACCCCGAAATCACAAAGCCCAGGTTGTGCAAAATTTCAGCAATGCCGCTCATGCCAGCACCACCGATGCCCACAAAATGAATGCGTTGGACAGCGTGTTTCATCCAGAATGCTCCCGACTCCAAGCGGCCACGGCCTCGGCAAAGGCCTTGCCGCGATGGCCATAGTCTTTGAACATGTCCCAGCTCGCGCAGGCCGGACTGAGCAGCAGGGCGTCACCCGACTGGCCTTGGGCAAAACCCCAGGCCACGGCGGCATCCAGACTGGGGTGAGACACCACGGGCAGCGGCAAGCCCTGCAGCACTTGCGCAATCAAGCCCGCGTCGCGACCGATCAGTGCCACCGCCCGGGCATGGCTTTGGATGGGGGCGCGCAGGTCATCAAACCGTTGTCCTTTGCCGTCGCCTCCCAAGATCACCACCAGCTTGCCTGGCTTGAGCTCGGCGCCCAGCCCCTCCAAGGCCGCCACGGTGGCCCCCACATTGGTGCCCTTGCTGTCATCAAACGCACTCACGCCGCGCCATTGGCCGCAGGGTTGCAGCCGGTGTGGCTCGGCCACGTAATTGCGCAGGCCCGGCAACAACGCGGCAACATCGGGGTGCACACACCGCGCCAAGGCCAAGGCCATCAAGGCATTGACGGCATTGTGTCGGCCGCGCAAGGGCAATTCACGAACGGGCATCAGCGGCTCGGGGCCGGCCAGCCACACGTCACCTTGCCAGTGGATGAGTCCGAGGTCTGCGGAGCGTTCTGGTGCTTGCACGCCCACCCGCACCGCGTGGGCTGCATCAACTTCCCATGTGCGGACTTCGGCGTCGTCATGGTTGAGCACGGCCCATTCGGCATGGGTCAACAGTTTGCGTTTGGCTTGGGCATAGGCCTGCAGGCTGCCATGCCAATCCAGATGATCTGGGGTGAGGTTGGTGACGGCTGCCGCCCTGCAACGGGGCGCTTGTGCGGCGTCGTGCAGCTGAAAACTCGACAGCTCCAGCACCCACACTTCAGGCAAAGCCTGGGCGTCGAGTGCTTGCATCAGTGCGTCGAGCAAGGAGGGGCCGATGTTGCCAGCCACACGAACCGACACGCCAGCTTCGCGCAGCAAATGTGCGGTCCAGGCGGTGGTGGTGGTTTTGCCATTGGTGCCTGTGACGCATAGCAATTTAGGACAGTAGCCTTGCGCATGCTGGAGTGATTGCAAGGCCTGCTCAAAAAGGTCCCACTCGCCCCAGACCGGCACGCCGCGCTGCAGCGCCGACGCGCACAAAGAAGCCACAGGGTCGCGATGCGGGGGCCAGCCCGGTGTTTTGATGATGTGGCTCACACCCTCGAGTGCCGAGGTGTCCAAAGAGCCCGTGATGAGCTCGGCCTGAGGGCACGCCCGCAGCAGATCGGCTTGGTGAGGCGGGTGGTCTCGAGAGTCCCACACCCGCAAGGCCGTGCCCTGCCGTGCCAGCCAGCGGGCTGCGGCCCAGCCCGAGTCACCCAAACCCAGAATCAGGGCGCGCTCGGCAGGCTGGCCATGCGGGCTCAGTGGTTTCATGGCCCTTAGCCTCTGGCACGCCAGGCGCACTCGGCCACTTCGGCGTCACTAAAAGGGTGGCGAACGCCCGCCACCTCTTGCGTCGTCTCGTGACCCTTGCCCGCAATCAACACCACGTCTTGCTCTCGCGCCTGTGCAATGGCCCATGCGATGGCCTCGCCACGGTCTTCGATTCGGCGGAACTCCGAGCCGTGATGGCTGGTGAATCCTTTGACCATGTCGTCGATGATGTCTGCCGCAGATTCATTGCGGGGATTG
>RFSP01000202.1 GCA_009923895.1 Betaproteobacteria bacterium
CTGTTGCTGCCGGCCTTCGCTGCCATGATTTTGGGCGGCATCGGCAGCCCGGGCGGTGCAGTCGCCGGGGCCTTGTTGATGGGTGTGGGCCAAGAGGTGTCCATTGCTTGGGTGGGCCCGAGTTACAAAATTGCCGTGTCCTTTCTCGTGCTGTTTGTGGTGCTCATGCTGCGCCCGGCCGGCCTGTTTGGGCGCATGGACAAGGTCCGCTGAGGTCTGCAGGTCACCCATGGAGTCTTACCTCATCGCTGTGGCCACCATGGTGCTCATCTATGCGCTGCTGGCCATTGGATTGAACTTGCAGTACGGCGAGACGGGCCTCATCAACTTTGGACACGTGGCCTTCTTCGCGCTGGGGGCCTACACGTCGGGTCTGCTGTCCATCAAAGGCTGGCCATGGCCCTTGACCTTTGCCTTGGCCGCGGGAGTGGCAGCCTTGAGTGCCTTGCCGCTCGGCCTGGCCGCCTTGCGGCTGCGTGAAGACTATTTGGCCATTGTGACGCTCGGGTTTTCAGAGACGGTGCGCATCGTCTTGCAAGAAGAGCGGCAATGGACCAATGGGGTGCAAGGCGTGCCCGGCATTCCCAAGTTGTACGCCTCGTGGGGGGGCAGCGTGTCGGGGCCGGCTTTGATGTTGACCTTGCTGGCCGCCGTGGGCTTGGCAGCGCTGGCCACCCACGCGCTCAAGTCCAGTCCTTTTGGTCGGCTGCTGCGGGCCATTCGCGACAACGAGGAAGCCGTCGTGGCCCTGGGCAAAGACCCGGCCCGCTACAAGATCCAGGTGTTCATGTTCGGCGCAGCCTTGGCAGGAGTGGCCGGTGCCTTCTATGCGCATTTCCTGACCTTTATCTCGCCGGAGCAGTTTGTGCCCTTGGTGACCTTCTACGTGTGGATGGGGCTCATCTTGGGTGGGGTGGGGTCGCTGCGCGGGGCGCTGGGCGGCACGCTCTTGTTGGTGGCCTTCCTGGAAGGCTCGCGCTTTTTGAGGGACCTGCTGCCCGGCGTGGCCGAAGTGCAGATGGCCAGCGTGCGACTGGCGGTGGTGGGCTTGGCCATCATCTTGTTTGTGCTGTACCGACCTCAAGGCCTCTTTGGGGCCGCGGGTGACTCATCCATGTCCAAGCGGCCAGGTCGGCGGGGTTCTCCATGAGCGAGTCCACCCGCCCTTTGCTCAAGGCCCGCGGCTTGTCGGTGGCCTTCGACGGATTCATGGCCATCGACGGGATCGATCTGTCAGTGCCCCAGGGCGGTTTGCTGGGCGTTGCGGGCACCAATGGCGCGGGCAAAAGCACCTTGTTTGCAGCGCTCGCAGGCCAAGTGACTGCGACCCAAGGCGAAGTCGAATTTGCAGGGCACCTGATCACCGCCAAGCCGCCTCACCAGCGTGCTCGCCTGGGTTTGGCCCGGACCTTTCAGGTGCCACGAGAGTTCGCAAGCTTGAGTGTGCTGGACAACCTGAGAGCGGCAGCGCCCAATGCGGCCCACGAATCTCTGGTGGCGGCCTGGCTGGGGCGCAGCGCTGCTCGCAGGGCTGACCAGGCCTTGGCAGAGCGCGCCGACGAAGTGCTCGCCCTCACGGGTCTGGCCCGAGTGCGAGACGAGCGAGCGGGTGCCTTGTCGGGCGGGCAAAAAAAGCTCTTGGAGTTGGCTCGCGCGCTGATGGGTCGCCCGCAATGCATCTTGCTGGATGAACCTTTTGCGGGGGTGAACCCGGTCCTCATCGAAAAACTGCTGGAGGTCTTGCGGACCATTCATCAACAGGGCATTGCACTGGTCGTCATTGAACATCACCTGCAGGCATTGAAGTCGCTCGTGCCGAGGCTCGTGGTGATGGACCAGGGTCAGATCATTGCCGACGGTGCGCCCGATCAGGTGCTCGACGACGCGCGCGTGCAAGCGGCCTACATGGGAGGGGTGGTGTGAGCCACGCCATGATGCCCACAGCCCATGAGGTCGCCCTGGACATCGCGGGCCTGCAAGGGGGCTACGGCGCCGTGGACATCATTCACGGCATTGACCTGCAGGTGCACAAGGGCGAGATCGTCACCATCGCCGGCACCAACGGTGCAGGCAAATCCACGTTTTTGCGGGGCCTCTTGGGTCTGCTGCCACGCTGCAACGGCACGGTGCGCTTGGGCCCACTGGACCTGTCGGCGATGGACACCGAAGACCGCATTCACGCGGGGTTGGGCTGCGTGCCGCAAGTGGCCAATGTCTTTGCGCACTTGTCGGTCATGGAGAACCTGCATGTGGCGGCGGGGGGGCGCATTCAAGCCAGCGACTTGGACCGTGTGCTGAGCGCGTTCCCTGCCCTGGCCTCTCGTCAGCGTCAAATGGCCGGTTCGCTGTCAGGCGGAGAACGTCAGCAGTTGGCCTTTGCACGCGCCTTGGTGCGTCAACCCCAGGTGCTGGTGTTGGATGAGCCCACTGCGGCGCTCGCACCGGCATTGGTGCAAGGGGTGTTTGACCGGGTGCAGGCGCTGCCGGCCTTGGGTGTGTCAGTCTTGTTGGTCGAGCAACGGGCTCGCCAAGCGCTGGCCATCAGCCAACGAGGCTATATCTTGGACCAAGGCCGCGTGGTGATGAGCGGCAAGGCCTCGGCCTTGCTGGCCGATGAGGCGATGGCAAGGCTCTATCTGGGTGGGGGATGAGCGGTCCGCGCAGATTGCCGCGTCGGCCTTTGGCCTCCTCGCAATGACGGGGGGGTGACTTGGCGGACAGGAGCCGTCATTGCGAGGCCTGAAAGGCCGAAGCAATCTACCTCGGCTTCAGGCCTCGATGAGTCCCTTCTTGCGCAGCATGGGCTCGACCTTGGGCGCGCGGCCTCGGAAGTTCGCAAATGCCACGCCCGGCTCCAAGCTGTTGCCGCTGCCATAAATGAACTTGCGCAACGCCGCCGCCACTTGCGGGTCAAAGGCATGGCCGGCCTCCAAAAAGGCGTCATAGGCATCGGCATCCAGCACCTCGGCCCACAAGTAGACGTAGTAGCCCGCCGCATAGCCTGCGCTTGAGAACAAGTGCTGGAAGTGCACCAACCTGTGATTCAGCCCCACCCCATGCGGCAGACCGGCGTCTTGCAGCATCTGCGCTTCAAAGGCACACAAATCTTGAGGAGGCTGCGGCATGGCATGCACGGCCATGTCCACCAAGGCGCTGGCGGTGTAGCGCACGGTCTCGTAGCCTTGGTTGAATCGGCGGGCGCGCTCGATGCGCTCGATGAGGTCGTCTGGAATGGCCTGCCCCGTTTGCCAGTGCACGGCATGCCGCTTGAGCACCTCGCGCTCCTGCGCCCAATGCTCAAACAGTTGAGAAGGCAGCTCCACAAAATCGCGCAAGACTTGCGTGCCCGACAAGCGGTCGTAAGTGACATTGCTCAACAAGCCATGCAGCCCGTGACCAAACTCGTGGAACAGGGTGCGCACATCGTCCAAGCCCAGCAATGTGGGAGCGCCGGGGGCTCCTTTGGCAAAGTTGTTGTTGTTGAGAATGATGGGCAGCTCGCTGCCCACCCCGCCTGCCGTCTCTGGCGCATTGCGGTTTTGCCAACGCAGCGAACTCATCCAAGCCCCACTTCGCTTGCTTGAGCGCGCAAAGTTGTCTTGCAAAAACACCCCCACCGCCAGACCCGAGGCATCTTTGACCTCGTAGGCTTTGACGTCTGGGTGGTAAACCGGAAAGGCTGGTTGATGCGTGAAGGTCAAGCCAAAAAGGCGGCCCGCGCACTCAAAAGCGGCCTGCACCACGCGGTCGAGTTGGAAGTATGGTTTGACTTCGGCGTCGTCCACCGCATAGCGCGCCACACGGACCTTTTCCGCCCAGTAACGCCAATCCCACGGCTCAATCACGGGCGCGGCTCCTTGGCGAGCGCCGGCATCGGTCATGGCCTCTCGCAGCATTTGCGCTTCTCGCTCCACAGCTTGCAGTGCGCGC
>RFSP01000203.1 GCA_009923895.1 Betaproteobacteria bacterium
TTGCAGCATTACTACCAGTACCAGGTGGTGCTCAAGCCCGCACCGTCCAATATCTTGGAGCTGTACTTGGGGTCGTTAGAGGCCTTGGGTTTTGACCTCAAGGCCAACGACATCCGGTTTGTAGAAGACGATTGGGAGAACCCCACGCTGGGCGCTTGGGGCTTGGGCTGGGAGGTGTGGCTCAATGGCATGGAAGTGACGCAGTTCACTTACTTCCAGCAAGTGGGCGGGATCGACTGCAAGCCTTTGACGGGGGAAATCACTTACGGCTTAGAGCGCTTGGCCATGTATCTGCAGGGCGTGGACAACGTCTACGACCTGAAGTGGACCGACACCTTGTCCTATCGCGACGTCTATCACCAAAACGAGGTGGAGCAAAGCACCTACAACTTTGAGCACAGCGACGTGGAATTCTTGCTCACGGCCTTTGGCGCCCACGAAAAGCAAGCCCAACACCTGGTGGGCGAGCAGTTGGCCCTGCCGGCCTATGAGCAGGTCTTGAAGGCCGCACACACCTTCAATCTCTTGGATGCCAGAGGCGCCATCAGTGTCACCGAGCGTGCGGCCTATATCGGGCGCATACGCAACCTCGCGCGCATGGTGGCCCAGAGTTACGTGGACAGCCGGGCTCGCTTGAAGTTTCCCATGGCCCCTCGGCCCTGGGCCGATGAGGTCTTGGCCCAAATGGCCAGCGCCCAAGCGGCGCGAGAGGCCGCCCCAATGAAAAAGGGGGGCTGACCATGAGACAAGACAGCCTGTTGATTGAGCTCTTTGTCGAAGAGTTGCCTCCCAAAGCACTGGCCCGGCTGGGGGCTGCGTTTGGCGAAGGTGTGCTGGCCTCGTTGAGAGCGTCCTCGTTGGTTGACGAAGACGCCCAGTTGAAAGTCTTTGCCACGCCGCGCCGTCTGGCAGCTCACATCAGCAAGGTGCGTGATCGCTCGCCCGATCAAGCGGTCAGCCACAAGCTGATGCCGGTCTCTGTGGGGTTGGGCCCCGATGGTCAGCCCACGCCGGCTTTGCTGAAGAAGTTGGCCAGCTTGGGGGAAGACGCCAGCGCGGTGGCACGACTGCAAACGCGCGGTGACGGCAAAGCGCAGACCCTGTTCCTGGACGCCATGGCGCAGGGCGTGAGCCTGGCCGTCGGTGCGCAAAAGGCCTTGGATGCGGCGCTGGCCCAGTTGCCCATTCCCAAAGTCATGACCTACCAACTCGAAGATGGGTGGCGCAGTGTGCGTTTTGTTCGCCCCGCCCATGGTTTGGTGGCGTTGCACGGCGACCAGGTGCTGCCCTTGACGGTGCTGGGGCTTGAGGCGGGCCGCAAGACGCACGGCCATCGATTTGAGGCCTTGGTGCCAGAGCTGAATCTGGAGCACGCTGATCGCTACGAGCAACAGTTGCTGGAACAAGGGGCGGTGGTGGCCAGCTTTGAGGCTCGCCGAGAAGACATCCGTCGCCAGCTGCAGCAGGCGGCCGCCCAACAGGGGCTCTCGCCCATTGAGGATGCCGCGCTGCTCGACGAGGTGACCGCCTTGGTGGAGCGTGCGCATGTGCTGACCTGCTCCTTTGACGCCGAATTTTTGACCGTTCCGCAGGAGTGCCTCATCTTGACGATGAAGGCCAACCAAAAGTACTTTCCGCTGCTGGATGCCCAAGGCCGTTTGACCCACAAGTTTTTGGTGGTCAGCAATGTGCGACCGGCCGATCCGACGCGGGTGGTCCAGGGCAATGAGCGCGTGGTGCGCCCCCGATTGGCTGACGCCAAGTTTTTCTTTGACCAGGACCGCAAACGCACCTTGGCCAGCCGGGTGCCTGGGTTGGCCAAAGTGGTGTACCACGGCAAGCTCGGCACCCAGGGCGAGCGCGTGGATCGTGTGCGCCGGCTGGCACGCTTGATCGGTGCGCAGTTGGGCGGGCCCTCCCGTGCCCTGGCCTTGGCGGACTTGGCCGACGAGGCGGCCACCTTGGCCAAGGCCGATTTGTTGACCGACATGGTGGGGGAGTTCCCAGAGCTGCAAGGCATCATGGGCGCCTACTACGCTCGCCACGATGGTTTGCGTGACGAGATTGCGCAAGCCATTGAGGACCATTACCGCCCCCGGTTTGCGGGCGATGCGCTGCCACGGGGAGAGGTCGGCCTGGCGGTGGCGCTGGCTGATAAGTTGGAGACCTTGGCGGGTCTTTTTGGCATTGGCCAGATGCCCACCGGCGACAAAGATCCGTTCGCCTTGCGCCGGCATGCGCTGGGCGTGGTGCGCATGCTCATTGAGCGGGAATTGCCGCTGGGCGTGCAGGAGTTGGTGTCGCACGCCTTCCAAATCTTTCCGCCCTCTCACGGTCAGTCGCAAGCCGAACTGGCGCACTTTTTGTCAGAGCGCTTGGTGGGCTACCTCAAAGACCAAGGTTTCGCGCCTCAAGAAGTGGACGCGGTGGTGGCACTGCACCCGCAGCGATGGTCCCAGCTGCCCCGTCGACTTTCGGCCGTACGCGCTTTTGCGGGCCTGAGCGAGGCCCCGGCCTTGGCCGCGGCGAACAAGCGGGTGGGCAATATTCTCAAGAAGGCCGACGACGTGGCGCCGTCCCCGGTGGACGCGGCGCTGCTGGTGGAGCCCGCAGAGCAGGCGCTGCATGCGGCCTTGTTGCAGGTGGCCCCTCGCGCCGATGCGGCTTTTGACGCAGAAGATTTCACCGCGTCGCTGCGCGCTTTGGCGGCCTTGAAAGAGCCTGTCGACGCCTTTTTTGATGCAGTGATGGTCAATGCCGAAGACCCTGCATTGCGACGCAACCGCCTGGCGCTGCTGCACCGGTTGCATGGCGCCATGAACCGGGTCGCCGATCTGTCTCGGTTGGCTGCTGCATGAGGGCCACCCCGTGAAACTGGTCATCCTGGGTCGAGATGGCATCCTCAATCAATACCGAGAGGACCATGTCAAAGCGCCCGATGAATGGCTGCCCATTGATGGCGCGCTGGAGGCGGTGGCCCGCCTGAACCACGCGGGCTGGCATGTGGTGGTGGCCACCAACCAGTCTGGGATTGGGCGCGGCATGATCGACATGGCCTCGGTCAATGCGGTGCATGTCCACATGGCCCAGCGCGTCCAGGCCGTGGGCGGCCGCATTGATGCCGTCTTTTTCTGTCCCCACACGCCTGAAGACCACTGCGAGTGCCGCAAACCGCTGCCGGGCATGATGCGCGACATCGGCAGCCGCTACGGTGTCGACCTGTCCACCGTCCCTATGGCCTCGGACACCCTGCGCGACATGCAGGCCGCGCAGGCGGCGGGCTGCCCTGCCCACTTCATCCTCAGTGGTCGCGCGGCTCAGGGGGGTGACGAGTTGCTATCGCAAGTGAGGCAGCAGATACCCGGCGTGCACATCCACCCGTCTTTGTTGGCGTTTGTCGACCATTTGTTGGGTGAACAACCGGCCCATGAGAGCGGGCGGGGAGCCTCGTGATGGTCTTGTCGGCCTTCAGGTCCTTGCTGTTTATCTTCTGGATGGGAGTCACGGTGGTGCCATGGGCCATCATGACCCTGCTGGCGTCTTTGGTCCTCAAAGGGACCCCTTTGTATTGGCTGACCATGGGCTGGCTGCGATTGGCCATTTTGGGGGCACGAGTGATTTGCGGTGTTCGGCACCGCGTGGCGGGCATGGACCATTTGCCGACCGCAGAAAATGAACGCTCGGCCGTGTTGCTGGCCTCCAAACACCAGTCCACTTGGGAAACCTTTTTTTATCCCACCGTGATGCCGCATCCGCTGGCCTATGTGTTCAAGCGCGAGTTGTTGTTCATCCCTTTTTTTGGCTGGGCCATGGCACGACTGGACATGGTCCACATTGACCGGTCCAAGCGAACCGAGGCGTGGAACCGGGTGGCCGAACAGGGGCGACGGCTGTTTTCTCAGGGGACCTGGGTGATCATGTTTCCTGAG
>RFSP01000204.1 GCA_009923895.1 Betaproteobacteria bacterium
TTGGAAAATCTTACTCGCCGCGAACACAGTTCTGCAGTTCTTCGGACGATTTTGCAGTGCTGACAAAGCGCTCAGCAACATTGGCCGGAACCGAGTCAGAGAAAATTTCGCTGTGGCTCGACTGGGCGACCGTTGCAAAGGTCAGCCCCCAGGCCCCGGCATCGAGCTGACGGCGAAACAGCTGCGAAGACATGGTGGTTTTTCCGTGCGGTGCCAAGTCAATCCCGCGTTCACGAACAAAGCGTTGCATCCACTCCACGTTGTGGGCCAAGGCACTTTGCTTGAGCACCGCCAAAGGCCATGGCAAATCGCCGGCCAACACATTCCAACCCATGGCTGCAACGTCGTGAGCTTCGATGGGCTTTTGGCGGTGCGGAAAGCCCTTGAAATCGGCGCTGAGCAGTGTGTTCACGTCCAATGTCCTCAAAGGGCTTTCTTGAGCCGCGGGTCCAACAAGTCGCGCACGCCGTCTCCCAACAACTGCAGTGACAGCGCTGTAAAGATGATGGCCAGTCCCGGAAAGAGCACCACCCAGAAGGCCTGGTGCGCATAAGACTGGCTGCCCGCCACCATGGTGCCCCATGTGGGAATTTCAGGCGGAACGCCCACGCCCAAGAACGACAGTCCGGCCTCGGCCAAGATGGCATACGCAAAAATGAAAGACAGCTGCACCAAGATGGGCGACATCAGGTTGGGCAAGATGTGACGCCACAAGATCCTGGCCGTGCTCACGCCCAAGGCACGCGCGGCTTCTACATACAAGAGCTCTCGCACCACGAGTGTCGAAGCCCGGACCACCCGGGCGACTCGAGGCGCATACACCAGCACCAGTGCCAGGACCACATTGGTCAACGAGGGGCCCAAAATGGCGACCAGTGAAATGGCCAACAAGATGTCTGGAAACGCCATCATGGCGTCTACCAGGCGCATGAGTGGCGCATCGAGCCTGCGAAAAAACCCGGCTGCCAGACCCAGTGCTGTTCCCGCCAAAACGGCCCCTGTGGCGGTCAAGCCGGCGATGGCCAGTGAATAGCGTGCGCCGAACACAATGCGTGCATACAAATCGCGTCCCAATTCGTCCGTGCCCATCCAGTGTTCTGGGCTGGGCCCCTTGAGACGTTGGAGCACCGCGGTGTCGTTGGGGTCAAATCCCGTGACCCAAGGCGCGGCCAGCGCCAGGCACACGATGGCCGTCAACACCAAGGCGGCCGCCAACACAATTCGGCGCATCAGCAAATGGCGCAAACCGGCAGCGATGTCCATGGTGCTTCAGACCTTCACCCGTGGATCGACCACGGCGTAGAGGAGATCGATGGCAAAGTTGATGAGCACATAGAGGGCGGCGATGACCAGCAAAGCCCCCTGAATGACGGGATAGTCCCGTCGCAAGACGGCATTCACCACCAGATTGCCCACGCCGGGCAGGCCAAAAACCGTCTCCGTGACCACAGCGCCGCCGATCATCAAGGCCACGGTCAAGCCCAGCACCGTCACAATGGGCACCAGCGCATTGCGCAAGGCATGTTTGAACACCACCACACGCTCAGACAGTCCTTTAGATCTCGCCGTGCGTACATAGTCTTCGCTGAGCACATCGAGCATCGAGGCTCGCGTAAACCGAATGATCAGTGCGGAATTGAGCAGGCCCAGCACGCTGGCCGGAAGCACCAAGGCGTGCACACGTTCGCTCAAGGCCGCGTTGGGGGCGCCGTAACCTGACACCGGAAACCACCCCAGGCCCACCGCAAAGAGTTGAATCCCGACCAGCCCCAGCCAAAAGCTGGGCACGCTGGCCCCCAGCATGGCCACGCCCGTGAATACTTGGTCCACAGCCCGGCCACGCCAGACCGCCGAGACGATGCCGCAAGGAATGCCAATGGCTGCGGCAATGCCCACGGCCATCAACGCCAACAAGGCGGTGGGTTCCGCGCGCTCCATCATGGCTTGCGTCACCGGGCGCTGCAGAAAAATCGACTGACCCAAATTGCCTTGCATCACCTCTCGCAACCACAGACCAAACTGGACAGGCACTGGGCGGTCCAGCCCGTAGTCCTTTCTCACACGCTCAATGTCAGCGGCCGTGGCCATGTCGCCCAGCAGCACCGCCACGGGATCGCCCGAAGCGGTGCGCGTGAGCACAAACACCAACACGGCCACCAGCGCGAGAACCGCCAACATGCCGGCTGCCCGGCGCAAGACGAAGCGCAGCATGGTCTGCGTCAGTGGGCGAGGCTTACTTGATGCGCGCGTTCCAGAAGAAGGGCCAGGTGGCGCTTTGATAGTTGTCCAGCGACGGGCTGCGTGCCGACAAACCGGCGAACTTGCCCACATTGATGTAGGGCACCTCGTCGTAAACCACCTGCTGCACTTTGCCCCACAAGGCGCCGCGCTTGACCGGATCGGCTTCGCGGTTGAACGCCGCCAAGGCCGCCTGCTTGGCAGGTGAGCTCCACCAGCCGGGAGCGCCTTCGCCCAATTGCGGCGGTGACAGCATGGGCTCGGGGAACTGTCCGCTGTGCGTGACATAAATGTCCCACAGCTTGGGGTCATTTCTGCGTTGTACCAGCGTGGCCCAATCCACCACATTGAGCTCGGCTTTGAAGCCGGCACGCTTGAGCTGCTCGGCCATCATGAGGGCCATGTTGTAGTGGAAGTCGTATTGGCGGCTGGTGAGCACCCGAATGGTGTCGCCCTTGTAGCCGGCCTTTTCGGCCTCAGCGCGCGCCTTGCGCGGATCGCGCTGGTTGTAGCGATCGGTGCCAGCGGTGGAATAAAACGGCGAGCCTTTAGGGAAGTGATGACCCTCAACGGCAAAGAAACGCGTGTCGCCAAAGCCCGCAGCCAGCATCTCACCTTGGCCAATGGCCGACTGGATGGCCTGACGCATGGCCGGATTGGCAGCCACTCCTTCCTTGGTATTGAACACCAGGTAAGGGAAGCCAAACGACGTCGTGAGAATCGGCACGGTCTTGCCGCCACTCTTGTCCAGCCGGGGCAGTGCCTCGGTGGGCAGCAAGTCGGCGTAGTCATACTGTCCTGCCAAAGCACCTTCGACGCGCGTGTTGGCGTTGGGCACGGGCACAAAGCGCAGTTCGGCAATGGCCGCTTCTCGCTTGCCGCCGTAGCCGCTGGCGGGTTCCTTGCGCGCGCTGTACTTGTCAAAACGCGTCAGCAGCACATAGGCGTCGGGTTTGCGCTCTTTGAATTGATAAGGGCCCGTGCCGACAAAGCTGGTCAACGGCGTGGCGATGGACTCCTTGGCCATGATGGCCGCCATGCCGCTGGGCAAAGCCAGCTGCGACACCAAGGGCGCATAGGGTTGCTTGAGCACAAACTCAAGGCCGTGTGTGCCCTGAGCCTTGAGCGAGTCCACTTCCTTGCCCAAGGCCTTGCCGCGCGGAGACTGTTCGATCCAGCGCTGCAAGCTCGCCACCACGTCGTCTGCATTGAGCTCTCGCCCGTTGTGCAACATGACGCCTTTTCGCAGCTTGATGGTGTAAGTTTTTCCGTCGGGCGACACTTTGGGCAGCCCATCGGCCAGCATCGGCACCGCGTTCCACTTGGCATCAAAGGTGTACAGCGTCTCGTAAACGTGCTGCATGATGGTGCCCACCAGGTCGGCGGTGGAAGCCATGGGATCGAGGGTTTGCGGCTCGGCCACCATGGCCAATGTGGCGTAGGACCGTGGGGCCTGCGCCCAAGTGGCCCCGGCCACAAGGGCGGTGGCCATCACGGCGAGGGTGCGGCGGCGAAAAGACGTGTGCAACATGGCAGTCTCCGTGAAATGAAAAAAAGTTTCACAACATCACGCACTATCGCGCAAGCCATCGGCACAAGACATCGGGTTTCCCCGAGGTGTCGAGGCCGTGATTGAAATATCATTTCAAAACGCCATTTCGCCACCTTCTTCCCACCCCTTTGAGGAGACC
>RFSP01000205.1 GCA_009923895.1 Betaproteobacteria bacterium
AAAAATTCAATGCGCCGAATACCGCCTTCGCCCCCGGCATATTTGCCGTGTCCCCCTGAGCCTTCGCGCAAACAGTAAGAAAGTAAACGCACAGGAAAGCGAAATTCCAACACCTCGGGGTCGGTGAGTCGGGAATTGGTCATGTGGGTTTGCACCACATCGGTGCCATCAAAGCCCGGACCGGCCCCACTGCCTCCCGATATGGTCTCGTAATACTGGTAACGGTCATTGCCAAAGGTGAAGTTGTTCATCGTGCATTGACTCGCCCCCATCAACCCGAGCGCACCGATGAGGGCATTGGTCACACACATGGACGTTTCCACATTGCCCGCCACGACAGCTGCCGGAGGTGTCGGGTTGAGCATGCAACCGCTGGGCACCACCACCCGAAGGGGCTTGAGGCAGCCCGCGTTCAAGGGGATGTCATCGTCCACCAGCGTGCGAAAGACATAGAGCACCGCGGCCATGGTGACCGCCTTGGGTGCATTGAAATTGTTGGGCAACTGGGCACTGGTCCCTGTGAAATCAATGGTGGCCTCCCGAGAGTCGGCATGCACCGTGACAGCCACTTGAATCTGTGCGCCGTTGTCCAAAGGCAAGGTGAAGGTGCCATCTTTCAGAGCGGTGATGACGCGCCGCACCGATTCTTCGGCGTTGTCTTGCACATGCTGCATATAGGCTGCCACCGTCTGGCGACCGAACTGCGCCACCATGCTGTGCAACTCTTGCACCCCTTTTTCATTGGCCGCAATCTGGGCGCGCAAATCGGCGATGGTCTGGTCCGGGTTGCGGGCCGGCCAGGCCCCAGAGGCCAGCCTTTCTCGCAAAGGCCCTTCTTGCAAGACACCTTCATGCACCAGCAAGAAGTTATCGAACAGCACCCCTTCTTCATCGATGGTCTTGCTGAAAGGCGGCATGGACCCCGGTGTGCAGCCCCCAATGTCGGCATGATGCCCTCGACTGGCCACGTAGAAACTGGCGCTGCGGTCTTGCGCGCTCAGAAACACCGGCGTGACCACGGTCACATCGGGCAAGTGGGTGCCTCCGTGATAGGGATCATTGAGCATGTACACATCGCCGGCACGCATGCTCGAATTGCGCTCGATCACCACCCGGATCGACTCGCTCATGGAGCCCAAATGCACAGGCATGTGCGGAGCATTGGCTATCAACTGGCCCTGTGCATCAAAGAGCGCACAAGAAAAGTCCAAACGCTCCTTGATGTTCACGGAATACGCCGTGTTCTGAAGCCGCAACCCCATTTGCTCGGCAATGTTCATGAACAGGTTGTTGAACACCTCGAGCATCACCGGGTCGGCCTGCGTGCCCACGGCATGCGACGCCGTTCTGGGCGTCATCCGCCGCAATTCCAGGGCACCGGCGGCAGTGACACGGGCCTGCCATCCTGGCTCCACCACCGTGGTGGCGTTGCGTTCTGCAATCACCGCCGGACCCTCAGCGCAGGCCCCCGGCGTCAAATCGTCACGCAAGTACAGCCCAGCCTCTTTCCAGCCATCGCTGTACATGCGCACCGTCGTGTGGGCGGTGGCCGTTGAACGCACTTCCGGCCCTGCGGAAGGACTTTCAAAGGAAGCGCCTGCGCCCACCGCTTCGGCAGACACCGCCTCGATGACCAACGCGCGGTCTGGCATGAGGAACGCAAATCGCTGCCGATAGGCTTGATCAAAGTCTGCTTGGATGGCTTGAGCGTTCGCACTGAAGGGCACCACCAAGGCAGTGTCCGTGCCTTGGTAGCGCACGTGCACGCGTTGGAAGATTTGGATCCGTGCAGCTGCCACCCCTTGGCTTAGCACTTCTGCGCGCGCCTGTTGCGCCAATTGGTGCAGACGTTGCTGCGCAATCGCCAAACCCGATGCGTCCAAGGGGTGCTCGATCGACGCTTCGCGCATGGCGATCTGGTCGGCCAGCCCCATGCCGTAAGCACTGAGGACGCCGGCCAGAGGATGGATGTAAACCTGTTCGATGCCCAAGGCGTCGGCCACCAAACAGGCATGCTGCCCGCCTGCCCCGCCGAAGCACTGCAGTGTGTACTGGGTGACATCGTATCCCCGTGCCACCGAGATGCGCTTGATGGCATTGGCCATGTTTTGCACCGCAATTTGCAAGAAACCCGAGGCCAATTGTTCAGGCGTGTTGTTACGACCCGTCGCCTGGTTCACCTGCTGGGCCAAGGCCTGGAACTTGGCCACCACCACCTCGCGGTCCAAGGGTTGGTCGCCGCGCGGACCAAACACGGCAGGAAAGTGTGCGGGCTGGATCTTGCCCAACAGCACGTTGGCATCGGTGGTGGCCAGAGGACCGCCTCGGCGGTAGCTGGCCGGGCCTGGATTGGCACCGGCCGACTGGGGCCCCACCCGCAAGCGCGACCCGTCAAAAGAAAGAATCGATCCGCCGCCAGCGGCCACCGTGTGGATGCTCATCATGGGTGCGCGCATGCGCACGCCCGCAACCTGGGTTTCAAAAGCGCGCTCGAACTCACCTGCGTAATGGCTGACATCGGTGCTGGTGCCCCCCATGTCGAAGCCGATCACCTTGGCGTGCCCTGCCGCCACCGCCGTGCGGACCATGCCCACAATGCCCCCCGCCGGGCCCGACAGAATCGCGTCCTTGCCTTGGAATCGATGCGCCTCGGTCAAGCCGCCGCTGCTTTGCATGAAGTACAGCGACACCCCGGGCATTTGTGCCGACACCTGGTCCACATAGCGGCGCAAGATGGGGCTCAAATAGGCATCCACCACCGTGGTGTCACCGCGAGAGACAAACTTCATCAACGGGCTCACCTCGTGCGAGACACTCACCTGCGCAAACCCCAACGCGCGGGCGATTTGCGCGGCGCGCATCTCGTGTGCGGTGTAACGCCAACCGTGCATGAAGACGATGGCGCAAGCGCGAACGCCGGAGTTCCACACCTGGGTCAATTGCGCGCGCAATTGCGCTTCGTCCAGCGCCTGAATGACCTCGCCCTGCGCGCCCACCCGTTCTCGCACCTCCACCACTTGCTCGTACAGCAGCTCAGGCAACTGGATGTGGCGGTCAAACAAGCGCGGACGTGCCTGGTAGGCAATGCGCAGTGCATCGCGAAACCCTTGGGTGGTGATCAGCGCGGTCCGGTCACCCTTGCGCTCCAGCAAGGCATTGGTGGCGACCGTGGTGCCCATCTTCACGCACTCCACTTGCTCGGGCGTGATGAGCTGCCCCTCGGGCAGGGCCAACAATCGGCGGATGCCCTCCACGGCCGCATCGCTGTACTGCTCTGGGTTCTCGCTGAGTACTTTCAGAGTGTGCAGTTCTCCGAGGGGTGAGCGGCCCACCACGTCGGTGAAGGTACCTCCTCGATCAATCCAGAATTGCCAACGGGGACGGGTGTTCATAAAAGCTTCCAGCGCTCATGCACGAGCGTCATCAAATGGTGCACCGATCGGCCGGTGGCCTGGGCCACGGCCTGGGCGTAGGGCGGCATGTTGGTGCATTCCAGCACCAGTGTCTTCACCTGCGGGCACCGTTCAACCAACCGCAAGGCCGCTGCCACCACATCGGCTTGCGCCTGCACCGGATCCAAGTGATCCAGGTCCTGCAGCAGGGTCCGTTGGAGAGAGCATCCTGGCGCCAGACCTTCAATGGGGGTGAGTGCTGTCCCTCCGGCTGCCACCAAATCGTCAGGCCCCAGCGCCTGGGCATTCACGGTGAGGACGCCTGGGGATTCCAATTCAGGCAACTTGAGCAAGGCCGACGTCCACACGGGCACGGGCAGGGCGGCCTGCAATGCATGCTGAAAACGCACCAAAAAGCCGCAGCTCGTGGTCAGCGCGCAAGCACCTTGGCGAATGAGGCGGTGGCCCGCCTCCAAAAAAGGCGCCAACAATGCGGCCTCGGTATCCG
>RFSP01000206.1 GCA_009923895.1 Betaproteobacteria bacterium
GACAAGGCTGGCGTGGCCCGCGCCCAAAAGCTCTTGCAGTTCGCGCTCACGCATCGGTGCGCTGGCGCTGTCCAAGCGACCCTGCAAGACAAAGAGGGCGGGAGTGGAGGGGAGATCGGCCATGGAAGAAATGAGGTGGGAGCAGGGACTAGCGTGAAAGGGACGGTGCGAGGCGAGAGAGTTCTTTGCGCAATGCCTCCACATCGGCGCGCGCTCGCAGTGCGGCGCTGCGGGTCTCGGTGGCTGCGGCCCGATCCGTCATCTGGGTGCTGTCGAATCCCTGGGACAAGCGATCCAGCAGGCGCTGCAACTGCAGCTCTGCCCGTTCCAATTCTTTCTCCAAAATTCGACGAGATTCACGGTCTCGACCTGCCTGGGTCGATGAGGAAACCTTGGCGGTCTCAACAGAAGCCGTTGGCGATGCCGAAGGGAGCCACTGGAGTTTGGCAGGAGCGGGCGCTGGGAGCGGCGCCGCAGCGGCGAAACGGGGTTGCGGCTCCGCACGGGTTGGGGGTGGCGTGCTCGCAGGCACAGGGCGCGGCACGGCCGATGGCGCTTCTGATGAGGCCACAGGGGCGGGAGCGGCAGATGCCGTGAGGCTGGAGCTCGGAATTGCGAATGTCAAGGCCGTGGGCGCCAAGGCCGCGGGCGCTGAGGCTGCCGGTGCGGTGGATGAATTGGCATTGACGCCAAGCGCCAGGAGATCTTGCGGTCCTTGCCCCAGTCGCGCGGCGTCGGGGAGGTTGCCCACAATTTTGGTGCGAATCAGAAACAGGCGCTCTCGCCGCTGAATCTGGTCTGAGGCGTTGGAGAACAGGGCCCCGAGCACCGGGATGTCACCCAAAATCGGTATCTTGTCCTTGCCCTTGACCGTTTGCACCGAGTTGTAGCCGCCAATGAGCAGGCTTTCGTCTCGACGCACACTGGCCTCGGTGCTCACCACCCCACGTCGAACCGTGGGCAAGCTGCTGCTGCCCGTGCCGCTTTGAATTTGGCCGTCTTCGATGTCCACATACAAGCGGATGGCACTGTCGGAGCCTTGGTCGATCAATCTTGGCGTCACCCGCAGGGTGGTGCCGGCCGTGACTGGAGTGACCAGGGCGGTTCGCTCAGAAGTGGTTTGGATGTAGAAGGTTTCGGACAGGTCGATGACCGCACCGATGTTTTCGGTGGTCAAGATGGAAGGCCGAGCCTGAATGCTGGCGTCGCCTTGCTGCTCCAAGAGCCTCAGGCGGCTGATGAAATAGGTCGACGCGTTGGACAGGATGGTCGACGGGTTGGCCCCGGCGCCGGCGGACCCCAAGAAGGCTGAAATGGTGTTTTTGTCGACCTGCTGATCGATGTTGCCAAAGCCCAGAGCCGTGCCGCCGCCTCGGGTGACGGCATTCCACGAGATGCCCAGCTCTTGCAGTCGACTGGTATTGACATCAATGATCATCGCCTCAATCTCGATGAGCGGCGTGGGCACATCGAGGGCAGCGATGAGTTGCTGATAGATGGGAATTCGCTCCGGCGTGTCTTGCACAATGATGGCGTTGATGCGCGGATCGGATTGAATTGACGGGCGAATGCGCGGCATCGGTGCCGAGCCCGGGGCGGAGGCATCTTGTCGTGGGTTGGAACCGAAGGCGCCTGGCGGCTTGGCGGCGTCGCTGGGCGAGCCTGCAGTGGCCGAAAAGTTGCTCAGCGCCATCGCAGCGCCGGCGGCCGAGCCCAATCGAGCGGCCATGCCGGAGCTGGTGTTGGACACCAGATTTCTCAAGACGGTGGCCACGCCCGGTGTGGTGATTTCTCGATCTCGATAACTGATGGACCGGTCATCGACCGACGCATGCTTGAGCCTGAACACGGCCACTTGGAGTCCGCCAGGCGACTTGGGCAAAGAAGCCACCGTGGACTCCACCAGCCGTACATAAGCCGGTGGGCCGGACACCACCACCACGCCTTGATCGGGCAACTCGCCCCAACCAAAACGCGCGTCCAAGATCCGCAAGTCGGTGAGCACCTGGCGCAAATTGGTCCCCGACCCTGCCACCGCCGTGGGGATCGAGCGCACTTGAATGTCTTTGTTGCTGGACACGAACAAGGTGCCCGCGTGCGCAAACCAGTTAAAGCCGTACACACCGGCCAAGCGGTCGATGAACTCGGTGGGAGAACGCATGGCAAAACGCCCGCTGACTGGGGCATCAAATCCAGGCGTGACATCCAGCGACAGGCTGAAACTCGACGCAAATTCCGCCAGCACTTGGTTCAATGGCTTGGCTTCGGCGTAATAGCTGAAGGCGGCGTCGGGCCACGGCGGCGGCGCTGCCAAAGCGGGCGCGGAGGACAGGGCCATGCAGGCGGCCAGGGCGACCGCCGTCGCTCCAAACCGTGACCAGGGCTTGCGAGCAAGGGCCGGAGAAAGTGCAGAAGGCGCGAAAAGTGTCATAGCGCCGCCCGCCACAAATCCACCTCATTGACGAGCTGCTCGATGGCCGTACCCACTTGCCGGGCGCTCGAAGGATCGATGAGTTGTCGCTGCAGCATCAAGCACGACGCTTGGGCATCGGCGACGAGCGCAGCGCTGGAGTCCCGCAAACGACCCACAGAGAACCCCATGGCGCGACGCACCATGCGGTCTCGGTCCAGCGGGTTGAGCGGGAGGTCCATGATGCGGGACTCTATCAAAATGCCCTTGGAGGGCAACTCCAGCAGATGGACCCGCACCCGGTCCACCGTGACCGAGAGCTGACGCGACGGCCCTTGGACCTGCAATTCCAGACCGGCATCTTGCGCCCATTCACCAATGAGAGAGTGGCTGGAGGTGACCATGGAAATCCGAGCTCAGTAGGGCCCTTGCAGGGTGCGAAGTTTTTCGTCGTGGTCTTTTTGTTCTGCCAATTCGCGTACCAAACGCAAAACGGCAGCCACCGGTTCGACCAGGTCAGAGGGAATGTACTGATCCAGTGGCGCCTCGTCGAACAGGGCGTGGGCCAGCGGAATGTTCTGCAAGACTGGCACGCCGGCTTCCCGAGCGGCCTCGATCATACGCTCGGCCAAGGCGCCTTCACCTTTGCCAGTGACCACCGGCAGGGGGGTTTCGCCCTCCACGTAGCGCAACGCGATGGCCAGGTGAGTGGGGTTGGTGACCACCACAGACGCCGAACGGGAGCTTTGCACGGCATCGCTGGCCAACATTTCCTGGTGCAAATGTTTGCGTTGGCCCTTGATGTGCGGATCTCCCTCCATGCCTTTGTACTCTTGCTTGACCTCATCTTTGCTCATCATGAGGCCCTTGGTGTATTGGTACCTTTGCCAAGCAAAATCCGCCAAAGAGATGATCACATAGGCCAGCCCCGCCTGGATGATCATGGTTTTGAGCAACTGGCCCACCAAAGACCCGAGCTCCGCCATGCCTCGATGGGGAATGTGCATGAGCAGGGGCAGCGCCTCTTGCACCAAGCCATAGACCACCCAGGACAAGATGGCGATCTTTAAAGCGGATTTGAGAAATTCGATGAGGCTTTTCTTGGAAAAAATGTTTTTCGCGTTGGCAAGCACATTGAGCTTCTTGCCAGAAGGCTTGATGGCTTCAAAGGCCACCAGCAAGCCCGTCTGAATGGCCTCAGCAAAAATTCCCACACCGATCACAATGCCCAAGAAGGGCAGCGTCAGCCAGGCCGCGGCCATGAAGACGCGCATGCAGCCGATCGACCAGGTGTTCAGCAAGTTTCCCCGCATCGTGCGCGACCTGGCCGTGACCTGCGGCAAGGAGGTGGCCCTCTCCATCGACGGTGCCGACACCGAGCTCGACCGCTCCCTCATCGAGACGATCCGCGATCCGCTCACGCATCTGGTGCGCAACGCCGTCGACCACGGCATCGAGC
>RFSP01000207.1 GCA_009923895.1 Betaproteobacteria bacterium
TGGGTACATCCTTGGCGGTTTCCCAGCGCTTGCTGGTGGTGACTGCCAAGATTCGCAGCTTGCCGGCTTGTGCCTGCGCCAAGGCCGGAGGCAGGCTGATGAAACAAATCGGCACTTGGCCACCAATGAGATCGCTGATCGCTGGGCCACCCCCCTTGTAGGGAATGTGGACCATGTCCACACCCGCCGATCGCTTAAAAGCTTCGGCCGCCAGGTGGGCGATGTTGCCAATGCCGGGAGACGCGTAGCTGTACTTGCCCGGGGCAGCCTTGAGGACCTGAATCATTTCGGCCACGGTGCGCGCCGGGAACGAGGGGTGAACCACCACGCAATAACCCAGTTGACCCACACCCAAAACGGGCGTGAGTGCGCGCGGGTCGTAGCTGAGTTTTTCGTAGACGGCTGGCGCCACCAAGATCGAGGAGTCCGCCATGTAGACCACCGAGCCATCAGGGGGCGAAGTGGCCAGCGCGCTGGCAGCCACTGTGCCACCGGCACCGGGTTTGTTGTCCACCACCACCGACTGCGGGACGACCGTGCCCAAGCGCTTGCTGAAATGGCGCGCCAAGGTGTCGCCGCCGCCGCCGGCCGGATAGCCCACCAGCAATCGAAGTGTCGCCGTGGACGAGCCCGTGCTCTGGGCCCACCCAGATGCACACGGCAGGAGTGCGCCGCTCAGTGCCATGAGGGCTTGGCGACGTTGGGTGAACACAGTGTGGCGACTCATGGGTTTTTGCTCCTTGGGTTGGCTGTGGTCGAGGATGGATCAGGGATGTACCGAAAGTCAACACCCCGCTCAAGGCTCAGTCGGTGGGCCAGTCCGATTTCCCAATCCAGATAGGCATGGATGGCCGCGATGGGGTCTGGCCGGTCGATGGGGCTGTACCAAATGTCGTCTGGGGTGGTGGTGAACCGATGACGGCCGGATTCCATGGGCCACCCTGCTTGGCACCACGCCGCGTTGCCGCCTTTGAGCACAGCCACGGGCCCGGGTGACAGGGCTTGCGCATCGGCATGCGCCCTTTGGGCAAAGAGCCCGTCTGGGCAGGTCAACACCAGTTGCCGGTGGGCTGGCACACAGGCCAAGGCTTCGGCGAGCCGGGCACGCACCGCAAACCAGGCGCCCGGAATGTGCTGACGGCTGAACGCCAGACTGTCAGACAGGTCCAGCAAGACCACATCGCTCTGCTCCAGCCCTTGGCGCAATGCCAAGATGTCCACCTGCGGCGCTGTGGTGCTCAGGTCTGAGTCCCCCATGCCCCAAGCGGGTGGCGGCGACGTGCCTCGCTCCAGGGGCAGACCCGGTGTATTCACACCTGACTCAAAGACATAGACGTCTTTGCAGCCCATCTGCAGCAACCACGATGCCGTTATGCGAGCACGCACGCCCGTGTCGTCGCACAACACGATGCGTGCGCCCCGTGTGCCCACAAAGGCATCAAGCGTCTGAACCAACTGCCCCCCTGGCGCCGAAATCGATCCGACCAAATGGCCCGCCTCAAATTCTTCGGGCGTGCGCACATCAAACAGATACAGGGTTCTGTGAGGCTCTGCTTGCAGGGCTTGCAACTGCTGCGAATCAATGGTTTGCACACCAAACCGACGGGCCACATGGTCTGCAGCCTGAAACGCACGCCGCGTGCCTTGGGGCGTGGCCGGCGGGGCCACGAGCCGGTTGCCCTTGGCCAGAGACTCGCCCTTCAAGAGCCAATCGGCCATGCCATTGCGCAGCGTCACCACCGGATTGGCCATGCCTGCATTGATGAGCGATTGCGCGCCGATGATGCCCCGCGTGCGGCCCGCGCAATGGACCACGACGGTGGTGCGGTCACTTTGAACCAGGTCGAAAGCACGGGCCACCAGGTCCACCCCGGGGCAATTCATGCTTCCGGGCAGGCTGGATTGCTGAAACTCATCAAACGGGCGGCAATCCAAAAGCAGCATGTCGTGGCCTTGATCGACCCAGTCTTTGAGCTGATGAACATCGATAGACGGCGTGCCTTCGTGGTGCTCCACAAATTCGCCAAACGCCTTGCTGGGCACATGAACGCCTGAATACACCGACAGCCCCGCATCGCGCCAGCCTTGGAGGCCGCCTTGCATCACCGCGATGGGGCCATAGCCCCACTGGTCCAGACGCGCGGCAGCACGTTGGGCCAGTCCATCGTCGGTGTCATCCATCAGCACCAATGGAGTGCTTTTGCGTGGCACCAACCGCGGCATCACCGTTTCCAGATGACTCAGCGGCGCATTGACCGCCCAGAACGGGTGACCTTCATCAAAGGCACCCTCCTCACGGACATCCAGAAACGCCCACTCTTCTGGCGAGTCCAACAGGGCATGAACCTCTTGGGGGCTGATGGGTGAAGACAAGACAAACATCGTCAGGGCCCGCCAAAGTCAAGGCAGGTCGGCAGCCTCGTACAGAGGGCGAATCTCGATCTCACTGGGAACCGGCATCGGATTGGGGCAACGCTGGGCCCAGGCCAAGGCCTCGTCCATGCTTTTCACCTGCCAAAGCCAATAACCGGCTACCAGCTCGTCAGTCTGTGCAAAAGGCCCGTCGATCACCGTCCGCTCGGGCCCATTAAAGGCGACGCGCTTGCCCCGAGACGACGGGGTCAGCCCCTCTGCGGCAATCAGCACGCCCGCGCGGCGCAGTTCCTCATTGAAATGCCCCATGGCCACGAGCATGTCTCGCGTCCATTGCGTTGGCATGACGCCCTTTTCGCTGTCGACTGTGGCTTTCACCAGCACCATGACCCGCATGGTTTTTCCTTTTCTAAAGTGCGACGAAAACGGTCAGGCCTGTATTTTCGCCAGGTAGGCATCCAGCTTGGCAAAGGTGCCAGCGAATCCTGCCTGCATCCCGCCCCGCGCGCCATCGAACGCGGCAATGCCTGCTTCATCGCTCTGGTGCGGCTGCCAGGAGATCGTGTACGTCGTCGCTCCCCTCGCGCCGTCCTCGTAGGTCGCCGTCACGTGCATGTGCGCGGGCCACGTGGGCGCCATGGGGTGACGGGCCAAGCCGCGGTCCTTGTCCGAAAAGCTTTGCAGATGCACGATCTTGCGTTCTGGCGCGATCTCCAAAAACTGCTGAAGGCCCCACATTTGCAAGCCGTTCGGGCCTTCGATGCCGTAGTGGTAGCTGCCGCCGACGCGAAAGTCCATGCTGGCGTGGATGGTGTGAAAGCCCTCGGGGCTGAGCCAATGCTGCAAATGCTCGGCTTGGGTCTGCACTTGCCACAACAGGGCGCGCGGGGCGCGGAAATCTCGAGCAATGACGAAAGGGGCAACAGGTGAGGCAGGCATGCGGGGCTCCAGAAATTTACATGTCATTGCCGCAAGCGATTCGGCATAGAAAGTCGTAAGTATCCCCGCGGATGGCCCGACGCGCCACGGCAGGGGATAGGCTTCGATCTCTCGTTGTCGCAGAGTCAAAATGGCTTGGGTCGTGCGCTCGTGCAGCGCCACCTGCACGATTCGATCAGATTTATGGTTGAGCGAAAGTCCTCAAAAACTCAACGCGGGACTCGACACCAGCAATACAGAAATTGCTGGTCCGTTCCCATTGGTGTGTGATGCTGAGTGATCTCGCTGCCCTGCAAGGTAAAACCGTCGCCAAATTCATGATGCAGGCTCTGGTCATCGTATCGGACCACATCGAGTCCGCTGCACTTCATGGGCCCATTGGGGCCAAAGGTGGCCATGAGCACATAGCCACCTGGCTTGACCGCCCGGCGAACCAATTCAACATATCTGTGACGCGCATCGGGGTCGGTCAAGAAATGAAATACCGCCCTGTCATGCCACAGATCGAATTGTTTGGGGGCAAAGTCATATTGAGTCA
>RFSP01000208.1 GCA_009923895.1 Betaproteobacteria bacterium
CAGAGATGTACTTGGTGATATTGAACGGAAAAATCACGCTGACCGACCTCTTGCTGATGTTCATTTATGCCGAGGTGTTGGGCATGGTGGCAGCCTTCTACAAGTACAGCAAAATTCCCATCACGATCCCGGTTTTCATTGCCATCACCGCGTTGTGCCGTTTGATCATCTTGCAGGGCAAAGGCATCAGCACGATCGACCTGATCTACGAAAGCGGAGCCGTGCTTTTGCTGGCCATCTCTTCACTGATCATGAAGTGGGAATTGAAGGCGCCCAGCGCAAAAGAAGAAAAGAACAGCGAAACCTAGGTCTTGCAGGTGGGGGCTGGGGGCTTATGCGCCATGCCCTTTGATATAGGTCTCTAGAAAACCAATTTGCTGACCCATTTGGCGGATGCTTTCCTTGACGACGTCGCCAATGGAGATCACGCCCACAACCTTTCCGGCTTCCACCACCGGCAGATGGCGGAAGTTGCGCGAGGCCATCAAGCCCGTGCACGCCTCAATGGGGTCTTCAAGCTTCACAGACACCGGATTGGCGGTCATCACTTCCTTGACCAACACTTGCTTGGCATCCAGCCCGGGCAAGAGCACCTTGATGGCGCAGTCACCTTGCGTGATGATGCCTTCCAACTTGTCGTCGTTGATGACCAAGATGGCCCGCACTCTCTTGTCCCGCATGAGTTGCAAAGCGGCAATGACTTTGTCTTCGGGCTTGACGCTGATCACAACGACGGGTTGGGGCTTTTGCGCCAGGCAGGCTCTTACGCTTGTCATGGGGATTCCTGATGAGACGGACCGTGAACTCTGTCTTTTATTTTCGCATACATGGCGACTCAGACCGTGCGTCGCGTTTGTGTGTGCAAGCTGTAGGTTTAGCGCTTGATTGTCTGACAGTGCCTTTGCCCGTTAACCCATCTGCCACCGATCCCCCTGGGAGAGCCCTGTGGGTTGAGCCAACCGCTGAAGCGCTTGCGCGTCATTCATCAAGTGGGCGCGCCACCAGTCGGTGGTGAGGGCCGCCACGAAGGCATGGTGTTGGGGCTGCAACGCGCGCGATGCGGTGTGGCGAGGCAAGATCTCCACCGCAGCGCCGGATTGGCCGGCAAAGGTCATGTGGTCGGCGTTCTCCAGCACCAGCTGAGCCTTTTGGCCCGCAGGCAGCGCAGCGAAGACGCCCATGCGCCGGTCAGGTGTGGCGCCGTTTCCGATGACATCGTCATCTCTGGACCCCGTCAGGCACAGAACAGGACGTGTCAAACGCGCAAAGGCTTGCACAGCATCGCCTTGTGCTGGGAGCGTGGGCGAAAAGGCAATAAAAGCGGCAAGCCTTGGCTCGTTGAATCCGGGGTGGCCCGGGTAGCGTTGGCCGGCCATGCCCAACGTGGTGTGGGCGCCAAAGGAATGGCCTGACATGCCCACGCCCTGGGGCCTCACCTCGGCCCAGCGCCCTGCGGAGGCAGCATGACGTCGCGCCAACTCATCGAGCACAAAGGTCACGTCTTGCAGGCGCGCCAGCAGCTGCTCGGGGCCGGCGGCTTGGCGCAAACCGCCTCGATCGCCAAAGTCACGGGCCTGGCGTCTGACGGCCAAAAGGTCGCTGCCCGGATGTTGCAGATGCAGCACCACACAGCCCGCGGCGCTCCAGGCCTGACCCCAAAGCTCACCGCCGGCCACGGTACCGCCCAAGCCGTGCGAAAAGAGCACCACCGGCCGGCCACCTGTCGGCATGGTCCAACTCTCGCTTGGCCAGCGCACCCGCAGGGGTATCTTGCGTTGTCGCTGCGGATCGAACCACACTTCGTCCACGGGCGAGGGTGTGTTGCCCGCCTTGGGGTCGGCTTGGCACCAGGCCGATTCGCCCGAAGCCAGGCTGGAGGCCGTGGCACAAAAAAGCCATTGGCGTCTGGTGAGGGTCATGGCAAAGGGCTGAAAAAAACCTGCAGGGAATCAGTATCGACCAGCCATGATAAGGCAGTCAATGAGATATGCCTCGTCGTTCCACTCGCCTCGATTGGGCTCAGCATGACTTCAGCACACCCGCAAAAAACGCGCTCAGCGCTTCCATGCCGTCCAACGGTAAGACATGCGCCACGTATTGATCAGGCCTTACTACCACCATGCAGCCCCGCTCGCGGTCGATGCCACGCATGTCAAAGATGTGGCCCAGGCCCTTGTGGTCGGCGCAAAAGACCTTCTCGTGGTCTTGCAAACCCAGCTTGCCCGTCTTGGGCTTGAGCAGTGACGGCATGTGTTCATACGCCAGCTGATCAAAGGTTTGTTGAAACACGGCGCGAAAGTCAATGACTGCGTCAATGTCTTCACCTTTGCGCGTGTGCCGGACGATGGGGGAGTGCGGGTGGGATTCGAGCCACTCGGCGAGCTTGTGTATGGCCGAGCCCGGCGTGCCGCTGTCAGATCGGCCTGCAAAGGCGTAAATTCTCCAACGCGCATCGGCTTCGGCCACATGGCCGAGCTGCATCTGCATGGCGTCTGCCAGGCGCACCACCGGCGCCGAATGAAATCGGCGGCCGATTTCCAAACCGGCGGCCAGCGCTTGATGCGTTCCTGCGGCAACGAGCGCAGACGGTTCATACTTGACCGCGTTGCCTCCGGTGAACTCCAGGTTGGCTTTGAACTGCCGAATGATGCGAGGCTCTTCGACGCCATCGCGCTCGGCTGCGGTGGTGGGAGCCGACATGATCCGTGCCCATTGGTGGTCGGTCTCTACAAGCCGCTTGGCCTCCAGCAGCCGCTCTTTGGAATAGCTGCGCAGCAGCCGCGCGTCGGCCCGACCTTGGAGCACGTGGATGAGCTTCCAACCCAAATTGAAGGTGTCTTGCATGGAGACGTTCATGCCTTGACCGGCTTTGGGGGAGTGCGTGTGGCACGCATCACCGGCCACAAACACGCGCGGATTGCGATCTTCCCCTTCAGGCACGTCATCAAATCTGTCGGTGATGCGGTGGCCAATGTCGTAGATCGACCACCACACCACTTCTTTCACATCGATCGAATAAGGCTGGATGATGCGGTTGGCTGCGGCGATCATGTCCGTTTGGGTGAGTTTGCGCTGCGCGGCCCGCTCATCGGGTCTGAGCTTGTCGAGCTCGACATACATGCGGAATAAATAGCCCCCTTCGCGGGGCAAGATCAACACATTGCCTTCGTGCGCCGATGAAATCAAACACTTTTGGCGCACGTCGGGGAAGTCGGTGTTGGCCAAAATGTCCATGACGCCCCAGGCCTGATTGGCCGCGTCGCCGCGCAACTCCCCACCTATGGCCTTGCGCACGGCGGAGTGGGCCCCGTCACACCCCACCACGTAATTGGCGCGGACGGTTCGGGTGGCCCACCAGTTCACGCCGCTGGCGTCTTTTAAGGTGACGGTGACCGGATGATCCTGGGTGGACGGGTCGACGCTGAGGCCCACGATCTCCCAGCCATAGTCTGGCTCGAGTCTTGAGGCCGAGTTTTTCATCACCTCCAAAAACAGCTCGTGCAGGCGCGCCTGATTGATCAGGATGTGCGGCATTTCTGAGCTGTCGTCGGCCACGTCTTGTACCCGCCCCACGCGCTTGATGTGTTTGGGGTTTTTGGGGTCAGGCATCCAGAACGCGGTTTGGTTGACCCAATAGGTTTCGCGCTTGACCTTGTCGGCAAAGCCGAAGGCCTGGAACATCTCCATGGTGCGTGTGTTGATGCCGTCGGCCTTGCCTTTGATGATGTTGCTGGGCATGCGCTCGATGATCATCGTCTCGATTTGCGGGAACTGCGCCAACTGCGCAGCCAAACACAAACCGGCCGGCCCGGTGCCTGCAATCAGCACGTCGACCTTTTC
>RFSP01000209.1 GCA_009923895.1 Betaproteobacteria bacterium
GGCCTGGGGTGGCCGGTTTGATGCGCATGCGGCTTTTGATCTGATGCAGCGCCACCGGGTGACACACAGTTTCATGACACCCACCGCGCTCAAACGGCTGGCCGAGGTGTCCAGGCCTCGAGACCGCTGGGATCTGAAGATGGCCGTCGTTTGCACGGGGGGAGAGTCTTTGCCCGGAGAAGTGGTGCGCTGGTGCGAAAACGACCTCGGTGCTGTGTGCAACGAGTTCTATGGGCTGACCGAATTCAATCACCTGGTGGGCAATTGCAAAGGTCTGTACCCCATCCGACCAGGCTCCATGGGCAAAGGCTACCCAGGCCACAGCATCCAATTGGTCGATGAGCAGGGCCAGCCGGTGGGCCCCGGCGAGGTGGGTGAGATTGTGGCCAGCCTGAGCGATCCCACGCTGTTCCTCGGCTACTGGGGGCAGCTGGGCGTGCCAGATGCGTTGCGCCTGGGGGGAGGATTGCGCACGCGAGATTTGGCGCGCATGGATGCCGACGGCTATCTGTGGTACCAAGGCCGCAACGACGATCTCATCAAGAGTGCGGGTTATCGCATCGGCCCTGCCGAAGTCGAAGATGCCTTGCTCAAGCATCCGGCTGTGGCTGAGGCTGCCGTGGTGGCCAGTCCGGATCCTGACCGCGGCTCGGTGGTCAAAGCCTTCATTCGTTTGCGCGAAGGCTTTGATCCCTCCAATGCCTTGGTGGTGGAACTGCAAGCCATGGTGAAAAACAATCTGGCGGCCTACAAGTACCCCCGATTGATTGAGTTCGTTGACAGCTTTCCTCTCACCAGTTCAGGCAAGATTCGACGCGCCGAGCTCCGGCGCGTGGAAGCTCAGAAGCAACAACTCCATTCGACGTCTGCAAAGCCATAAGGGGACGAATCCTTGTGAGTGCCTTTGGCAGTGAGGTCTTTGTCGCTGGTGGCGCGATGAGTGCGTTCGGGCGACGCAAAGATGGGACGGGCCCCAGAGACTGGGTTCCTGACGTCGTGTCTCGTGCGCTCCTCGAGGCACATATGCAACCGTCTGACATCGATGCGGTGGTGGTGGCCACAGAATCGGACTTTCTCTCGATGCAGGTTTCTCCGTCGGCAGTGCTGGCCGATGACCTGGGTTTGACTCAGCGTCCTGTCATGCGAGTGGAGGCCGGCGGGGCCAGCGGCGCGATGGCGGTGCGCACCGCCTTGATGCATCTGCTCAGTGGCTGGCATGACACGGTCCTCGTCGTGGGGTGTGAGCATGCGGCCAGCCATCTGCCGGCTGATGAGGTTCGCACCATTTATGGCCTGTCTTTTGATGCCGATCTTGAGGGGCTCGCGGGCGTGACAGCCACCGTGCTTTATGCCTTGTCCATTCAGGACCACATGGCACGTTACGGCACCACCGCACAACAATTGGCCGCGGTCTCGGTCAAGAACCACGGCAATGCACGCTTCAACCCAGATGCTCACAAGCCCATGGTTCTCACCGTCGATGACGTGTTGGCCTCTCCGATGGTGAGTACCCCTTATCGAATGCTCGACTGCAGTCTCATCAGTGATGGCGCTTCGGCGCTTGTGTTGACCACCCGCAAGGACACTCTGGATCGTCGATATCCCCGAGTGCGTTTGGTGGGCAGCGGTTGTGCGTCTGACGCGGTGCGATTGGCAGAGCGCAGTCAGCGCGGTGACTTTCAGGCCAAGTCACTGGCAGCGCAGCGCGCCTATGCCCAGGCAGGCGTGAAAGATCCCGCGGCGCAGATGGCCTTTGCTGAGGTGTACGACGCTTACACCGGTGCAGAAGTGCAGGCGATCGAAGCGCTTCAACTCAGTGCACCGGGCCAGGCGGCGCCAGCGCTGGCTCAGGGCATGTTTGATCGTGGACAGCGGCTGCCAGTGAACCTGTCAGGAGGATTGATCGGTCAGGGATCGGCCCCTGGCGCAACGGGCATTGCGCAGGTGTACACCCTGCTGCGACTGCTTCAGGGGCGCTATCACAGCGGGCTGCAACAGGCCAGCGAGCGCCGATTTGCTGTGAGTGACACCCATGGCGGGGTCGGCACCGTGTGTGTGGTTCATGTGCTGGAGCGTCTGGATGATTGAGCCTGTTGACTCTGCGATGAGTTCTGCCGCGATCGATGTGAACCTGCGCCTTCACTATCGCCATGGTTGGGGGCAGATCTCGCTTTATGCACAGGGCTTGCGTGAGGGGTCACTCAAAGGGGCGCGTTGCCAAAGTTGCTCGCGTCTGTGGATTCCTCCTCGGCGCGTGTGCACTTGCTCGAGCCATCAACTGGTGTGGGAGACCCATAGCGGCAGGGGCATTGTCGAGGCCGTCACAGAAGGGGCGTCTTGCCCCCCAGGGTTTGAAGAACTGCAACATCGTGTGTGGGTGCTCGTGCGATGGGAGGGTGCGTGCGCCGCGGCCCTGGCGGTGTTTGACGACACCGATGCACCGTTTGTGGGGCAAGCGGTACGAATGGTCGCCTGTGGGTTGTCGGCAGACCGCGCACCGGTGCTGAGTGTTCGAGCGTGATGAAAGGGGACACGCCAATGAGCCAAACTCCCGTGTTCAAGACCTCACGCGACTTGGTGCAGGAGGCCTTGTCGGTCGTGCAAACGGTACCGGTGGCGCAGGCGCTGCGCATGCGCGATCGCGAAGATGTGGTGCTGGTGGACCTGCGAGAGGCGGGTGAGCTGCGCAAAAACGGGCGAATCCCAGGGGCCTTTCACGCTCCCAGGGGGATCTTGGAGTTTTGGTTCGATCCCACGCCCGGCATTGGGAAGGCCGAACTCACGCGCGATGGCATCACCTACCTTTTGTTTTGTGCAGCAGGCTGGCGGTCGGCGCTTGCGGCGAAGTCACTCCAGGAGATGGGCGTTGACCGAATCTGTCATGTAGAGGGCGGGTTTGAGGCTTGGCGTGAGGCCGGGGGCGCCGTGGAGCTGTTACCCGCAGACAGCGGGCCCTAAGTGTCAGAGCGCGCAACTTCGCCTAAGCGCACCAACGACTCCACGCTCACATCCACCGGCACCAACGCCTGGGTTTCGCGCTTCAAGCCGCCAAACTCCTCGGGGCGTGCCACGAAAGCCGTGCGCAGGCCGCAGGCCGCCGCCGCGGCGAGATCGTTGGAATGCGCGGCCACCATCATCACCTGCGAGGGCTCGAGGTTGAAGGCCTCACAGCTGCGCAGGTACACCTCGGGCTTGGGCTTGTAATCGCCCGCCACTTCGGCCCCAAGGATGGCGTCCCAATGCCAGCCGTTGTGGCGCGCCAGATCGGCCATGAGTGCGATGTTGCCGTTGGAACAAGGCGCCAGTAAAAAGCGCTCACGCAAGGCGGTCAGACCCGCAGACACATCGGGCCAGGCGTCCAGCCGGTGCCAAGCCAGATTGAGTTCTGCACGCGTGGCTTCATCGAGCCCGGGGGTGGCATCCAAACCCAGACGCTGAATCACCGTCTCCAAGTTGCGTCGGTGCAGCACATCCAGCTTGCAAAAGGCCAATTGCCCGCTGCGCACGGCTTGCATGCTGGGGTCATACTCGGCGCGCCAGGCATCGGCCAGCGCCAGCCAATCGGTGCGCACGCCCAGCGGCGCCAGCAGGCGTTGCGCCTCGCGGGCCACCGAGGTGCGCCAATCCACCAGCGTGCCAAACACATCAAAAATCAAGGCCTTGACCTGGCCTGGAATGCTTGCCATGGTGTGCGGCCGCAAGACGGTCAGTCGCGGAAGT
>RFSP01000210.1 GCA_009923895.1 Betaproteobacteria bacterium
CATGGTTTGAGAAGTTGGGCGGGCCGCAAGCCGGCCAAGCCGCCCACGATTTTTGGACGCGGCCCGGACCCGACACCTGGGCCCCTTACGAACAATGGTGTCGCCCGCTCTACAACACCACCCCCCAAGACCGAGAGGCCGCCCAGCGCACGCGCTTTTCCCCCGACATCTTGTTCACCTGGGCTGCAGGCGAACAGCAAACCATGCAACTGTTGCCAGGCTTGGCGCAGGTGCGCTGCCCGGTGCTGGTGATGGCGGGCGACACAGACCCCGTCACTCCCATCGAAGATGCGATGGAGATCGCGGCCGCCTTGCCCCCGCCGTGGGGCCAGCTGGAGCGCTTTGCCCATGTGGGACACGGCCCTTGGCGGGACGATCCTCAAAAAACCTTGGCCGTGTTGCGAAAGTTTCTGTCAGACCGCTGATCGGGCTGTCAGCCGCCCCGGGGGTCCATGGCAGGGTGGCAGCGCGTCTGTCAGTGGCGTCATTCCCCGCTCCCCTCCACGTCCGCTATGATCGCGATTTGCGCCGCAGGCCTGGCGCAGCATGGGCGCTGAGCCCCCTTATTTTGGAGACTTTGTCTTGAAACGTCGTTCACTCTTTGCCTCTGGCAGCGCATTGGCCCTGGCGGCCGTTTTACCCGGTTGCGGCAGCAGCAGTTCAGACAGCGGCACCGGCCGTCTGCGTTTGCTCAATGCTTGCGTGGGGTATGCCAATTTGGGCATGACGGTGGACAGCTCCACCACGGTGTCCCCTGTGGCCTTTGGCAGCGTCAGCAGCTATGGGTCTTACAAGGCGGGCAGCATTGTGACGGCCATCACCGATGGGGCCACGAGCTCTGTGGTGACGTCCCAAAGTCGCAGCGTGCAGTCCAACGTGGATTACACGCTCGTGGCCTACGGCTGGGCCACGGCAGTCAAGACGTTCCAGCTCACCGACGGAGAAACGGCGCCGGGCAGCGGCTACGCCAAGTTCCGCATCTTGAATGCGGGTGCCGACGCAGGGGCCCTCAGTGTGTACCTCACGGCCGAGACAACTGACTTGGCTTTGGCCTCGCCCACCATCGCGGCGGTGGGTACCGACATGTCCAGCGGCTTCTCGCAAGTCACAGCGGGCACCTACCGCTTGCGTGTGACCGGCCTGGGCAATACCGATGACATTCGCTTGGACGTGAGCGGCGTGACGCTCAATTCCGCCTCCATCTTGACCCTGGTGGTGACACCAGGCACCAGCGGCGTGCTGGTGCAGGGCATGCTGGTGGAGCAAGGCGGCGCGTCCACGCTTTTGGGCAATGCCAAGGCGCGCGTGCGGGTGGTGGCGTCGCTTGCCAATAACGCTTCTGTGGCGGTGACGGTGGGCAGCACCAAAGTCATGAGTTCCACCATTTCACCCAGCATCGGCAGCTATGTGACGCTGAACTCGAGCACCTCGGTGCCTGTGAGCGTGGAGTTCAGTGGTTACAGCACCGCCCTGGCTTCCAATTTGAACGGTGGCGTGAGCCAGAACATCGCGTTGGCCGCAGGCGGGGACTACACCATCTTGGTTCATGGCACGGTCGACAGCCCGCGCGTCACCGTCCTGAACGATTTGAACCGCCTGCCCACGGTGGCCACCAACGCCAAAGTACGTCTGGTGCATGCGGCCTCAGACTTGTCCACCAGCGGCATGTCGCTCACCGTGAACTACTCCGCCCTGGCCTCCAACGTGGCGTTCGGCGCGGCGTCCACCTACGCCGAGGTGGCTTCGTCGACCAACTCCATCATCGATGTGACCAACCCCTTGGCCCTGAGCTCGGTGTACTCGGCATCGGGCGTCACTCTCACGGCGGGCGCGATTTACACCGTGTTCATCCTCATGGGCACCAAAGGGCCGGTGGGGTTGCTGCGCCGGGAGCGCTGAACCTCTGCACGAGGTTCACTGAGGGGGCGGGCAGTCCTGGCGGCCCAGGACGGCCCAGTACGGCCCATTCCGAGCCGCTAATCCCGTTTCAACGCCAGTGATGGCCCCAGCGATGCCGGGGCCTCCAGGCATAGCCCCAGTACAAACCTGCTGCAGCAGGCACGACATACCCGTACGGATAGGGATACACAGAAGGCACGACCACCGTGGTCGTGGTGGTAGACCCCGGCACAGCAATGGCATCGCCGGGCAACACCGACGGTGTAACGCCACCCGCCTGGGCCACTGCCGGGGCCACGGCATTGGCGATCACTGGGGCCACCTGCACGGTGATGCTGGGCCCGGGGTCGCGGGGCATCTCCACCGTGTAGGGCTTGCCGCCCCACTCGTACACCACCTGGAACACCGTGACATTTTGTGTGGTGTTTTGAACGGTGCAAGTCACGGCGTTTTGGACACGTGTGCCCTGCCCCTCGGCCTGGTTGCCAAGAATGGCTCCGCCCACGGCGCCCAAGGCCGTGGCCGCGGCGTTGCCCGAGCCCTGACCCACGGCGCTGCCCACCGCGCCACCCACCAACGCGCCAATGACAGCGCCCGCACCGGTATTGGGGGCCGACACTTCGACGGGTTGGTTGTTGCAAAAGCGCTGCTGCATTTGCACTTGCTTGACCACGGGCGTGCTGGACAGCACCTTGGCCTGTTCGTACAGGGGAGCAGCAGGAGCGGTCAGCGCGGGAGCCGTTTGGGCCAGGGCCCAAATGGGACACGACAACACCACCCCGGCCCAAAGGGCGGGTGAATTCTTGGCGAAGAAAGGCATTTTCATCATCGACTCCAGAAAACCGAGGGTCCGGGAGGGAACTGGGCACACCCCTAAGCAAGCAGGCGTTGCCCAGACACTCAAAATCTTAGAGCAAACAACGCTGCGGATGTTCCCCAGCGATGCAAACGGCGTGTAAAGAAATTCCCTTTACGCGGCTTTTTCCGCTGCCAAATCCGTGCCTTGTGAAGCGCCTTCAGCCATCCCGGCTGAGGCTTCTTGTGCCGCTGGCAGGGCCACTCGCACTCGAAAAGCCGGAAACACCAGCCGGAAGGTGGAACCCTTGCCCACCTCCGACTGGACATCGATTTGCCCGCCGTGACGCTGAACAATGTGCTTGACGATGGACAGGCCCAAGCCTGTGCCCCCCGTTTCACGGGAACGCCCCCCGTCCACCCGATAAAACCGCTCGGTCAAGCGCGGCAGGTGTTCCTTGGCAATGCCAGGGCCAGTGTCGGTGACTTCCAGCACGCCGGTACCGTCGTCCCCCAAGCGCCATGACACGTGGATGGCACCGCCCGGCGGCGTGTAACGCACGGCGTTGGTGACCAAATTGGTCAGGGCACTTTGCATCTCGGTGGCCGCCCCCGCGAGCTCGGCCCCTTCGGCAGAGCCCACCTCCAGCGTGTGCTGCCCCTTGGAAAGCGCCACAGCCACCGAGCGCACTTGCCCCAACAGTGCCGGCACAGCCACCCATTGATCGGCCGTGGGCCGAGGGCTGCCTTCGAGTTGGGCCAAAGTCAGCAAATCGGACACCAGGGCTTGCATGCGATCGGACTGGGTTTGCATGAGCGCGAGCACGCGAGCGCGCTCCGCGTCATTCAACGGCACATCGACCAAGGTTTCAATAAAACCCGCCAGCACCGTCAGGGGCGTGCGAATCTCGTGCGAGACATTGGCCACAAAGTCGCGCCGCATGGCTTCCATGCGCTCACGTTCGGTGACGTCTTGGGACAGGACGAGCAGCCGCCCGTCGCCAAAGGGTCTGACAATCACCGAGA
>RFSP01000022.1 GCA_009923895.1 Betaproteobacteria bacterium
CGCTCGTTGGCCAGCGTGGTCCGGGCCGCGCGCCAGCCGTCGTGCTCGGCCCCGACCAGGCAGTCGTCGGGGATGAACACGTCGTCGAAGAAGACCTCGTTGAGGTGGTGCTCCCCATCAATGGACACGATGGGTCGGATGGTGATGCCCGGCGACTTCAAATCAATGAGCAAAAAGGTGATGCCCTCCTGAGCACGTCCTGTGGTGTCGGTTCGGACCAGCGCAAAGACCCAGTCGGCCAGGTGGGCGGTGGTGGTCCAAATCTTTTGTCCATTGACCACATAGTGGTCACCCTCACGCCGCGCATGGGTGCGCAAAGACGCCAAATCCGATCCGGATCCGGGCTCTGAGAACCCTTGACAAAACCACAGATCCAATCGAGCCAGTTTGGGCAAAAAATAGGCTTGCTGCTCGGGGGTTCCGAATTTCATCAACACAGGCCCCAGCATGGTGATGTTGAACACCTGGGGCAAGGGTGCGGGTGCTCGGTAGAGCTCGTCCATCAAAATGAGGCGCTCCATCTGGGACAGCTCCGATCCGCCAAAGCGTGCGGGCCAGTGCGGGGCTGCCCAGCCTCGCTCATGCAAGATGCGCTGCCAGGTCACCGTGTCTTGCTTGCGCGGCGGGTGCCCACGCCTCAGGCGCTCCCGTATGTCCGACGGCAGGCGCTCACGGATAAATGCGCGTACCTGGTCGCGAAACGCCAGTTGGGCCGGAGTGAGGTCGAGATCCATGTGTTGGGGAGGACTGTGCAGCCAAAGTGTACAAGATGTCAAATGTTCTACCAATGAGTGGTTGGTCCGGTTTGTGGACCGTTGGGGTACGATGGGACCCCCCCTGTCCGGAGGAATGCCGATGCCCAAGACGCCCGCCTCATCCAGCGCCAAGAGGCGCAAAAAGCCTGCGGCCGCCGAGAAGTCTGGGCGTTTGCTGACTCAAGATGGACCGCAATTTCACCCGGTTCGTACACAGCGAGCCTTTGAGGCCGTGTGCGATCAGATACGGCATCAAATTGCTGATGGAACCCTGCATCCGGGCCAGCGCATTCCTGGCGAGCGAGAGCTCGCGGAGCAGTTCGACATCAGTCGCAGTGGGGTCAGAGAAGCCTTGCGCAGCTTGGAGCTGGCGGGTTTGGTTGAAGCGAGACCCGGCCAGAGCGGCGGGTTTTTCATCAAGTCGGGCAATACCGAGGGCATCACGCAGGCGGTGCGCGATCTGGTTGCTTTGGGTCAAGTGCCCCTGGCCAATGTCACGGAAGCTCGCATCGAATTGACGTGCATGGCCATTCGGCTGGCTTGCCAACGGGCCACGCCAGCTGACTTGGACGCCATCGAGGCTGACATTGATCACCATGCCGAACTGTTCCGGCAGGGCCAGGGCTCAAGAAATTCTCGCTCTGTGGGGGAGTTCTATCGCCTGTTGGCGCGAGCCACGCACAACGAGGTCATCGTGATGCTGATCGATGCCCTGTCGGAAATTGTGCGCACCTTGCTGATGCGACTCGATCCCAAGCCGCGATCTGACATCGTCCGTGTGCGTCGATTGGTGTTGCGGCATATTCGCCAGGGCGATGCAGTCAAGGCCTGTGCCACCATGACCGCTCACTTGAAGAATATCAATGAGTATTTGGAGGCTGCACATCGGGAGCGTGCGCAGTCCTCGACTGCGGCTCGTGCCTTGGCAGCGGCTCGCAAACGCCGCATCACTCCGGTGGGATCTGATACTTCGCCACCAGGGCCTTTGTATCGCTGAGACCTTTGCTCACGATACGACCCAACTCAGCGGGGGTGGTGGTCATCAGGATCACGGCATTGGCCACAAACAGCTCATCGATGCCTGGCTCACTCAGCGCGCGCTTGAAAGCTTGATTGAGCTTGTTGATGATTTCAGGGGGTGTACCAGCAGGGGCGAAGATGCCCCACCAGGCCTTGGCGGTGTAGCCCGGCAGCGTTTGCGAGATGGGTGGAATTTGGGGCAACAGTTTGAACGGGCCCTCAGAGCCCACACCCAGAAATTTGAGTCGGCCGGCCTGCACGTGTTGCACCAAGGCGGTTGTGGAGGTGTTCAAGGCGAGTTTGGTGTGTCCGCCCAAGACGGCGTTCAGCGCCGGGCCTTGGCCCGCGTAGGGGATCTGGGTGATCTTGATCCCCGCGGCGCCCTGCATCGCAAAGGTGCCCAACTTCACGCTGGAGCCCGTCACGGCCATGTCCACCCCTTGGGCCTGGGACTTGGCGTACTCAATGAAACCCTTCATGTCGTTGGCCGGAAAGCTGGGGTGGGCAAACAAGATCAGTGGCGACTCGCCAATCAGGGTCACCGGGGCCAAAGCGGTGAGCGGGTCATAGGGTGTTTGCGGCGAGAGGACTGGGATCTCGGTCAATGAGCCTTGGGTCGTGAACAAGATGGTGTGACCGTCAGGGGCAGCGCGTGTGACCTCGGCAGCGCCAATGGCCCCCAGCGCACCGGTTTTGTTCTCGACAACCACCTGCTGTCCCAGAATGGCACTCAAGGGTTTGGCCAACGCCCGCGCAATGACGTCGGTGGTGCCCCCGGCTGCAAAGTTCACCACCAGCCGGATGGGCTTGGAAGGATAAGTCTGGCCAGAAGCCACACCAGAAACCAAGCTGGTGGCCGTCAAAGCCAAAAGGTGTCGACGATTGAGCGTCATGCAGGTCTCCTCAAAATCGAGCTCGAAGAGTTGTTATGGGAACTTTTCAGCTCCGAGCCCTGTTCTTGAAATGGTATGACCAAATAAACCCTCACGTCAATATGGCGATGCGGGAATACGCTGATTTGCCAGGGGGTTGCAGGATCTCGATAATGGTCGGACCATAAGATCATCATCTGACTGCGGGAGACTTTCATGCACTTTATTGACCGTATCCGACGCGTGGGTCGCAGGACGGTTTCGACCCTCCTGGGCGCCGTGATTGTCTGCGCGTGGGTGACCGCGCCGGTGGCTCAGGCTCAGACGTTTCCATCCAAACCCATCCGGATCGTGATTCCATTTCCGCCGGGCGGGGCCACCGATGTGGTGGGCCGGATACTGGGCAAGCGCCTGTCTGAAGAGTTGGGCCAGCAGGTCATCATTGACAACCGTGCGGGCGCAGGTGGAGGCCTGGGCACGCTGGCGGTGGCCAAGTCGGATCCTGATGGACACACCTTGGTTTTTACCGTGGCAGGTCCCATCACGGCCGTGCCGCATGTCAACAAAGACATTGGCTACAAGATGACCGATCTGGCCCCGGTGGCCATCGTCTTTCGCAGTCCATTTTTGTTGGTGGTGGCCTCGAATTCGCCTTTCAAAAATTTGGGTGACCTGCTGGAGCGCGGCAAGCCCGCCAAGGGTCCCGTCGGAGCGTACGGATCCTCAGGTGTGGGTGCGCTCTCGCATCTGGGCGCAGAAATGATCAATGCCGAAGCGGGTACGCAGTTCATTCACGTGCCCTTCAAAGGAACGCCCGGGACTTTGCAGGCGCTGCTTGCCGGAGACATTCAATGGGCCCTGGCGACCGGTAACGATGCCAAAGGCAATCTGGAGGCAGGCAAGCTCAGGCCTCTGGCCGTCATGAGTGCCAAGCGCACGCCGCTGTTCCCCCAAGTGCCCAGCGTGACCGAACTCGGACTCAAAGACCTCGATCTGGACACGTGGTTTGGTCTGTTTGCACCGGCCAAGATTCCGCCCGCCACATTGGACCTTTTGGCCAGAACCGTTCGTAAGATTTTGGCCGAGCCTGCTTTTGCCGCTCGGATGCAAGATCTGGGGGGCGCTGTGCCCACAGACGTCAACACACCGACCAGCATTGCCGCGCATTTGGAGCGCGAATCGGCCGACTTCTTGAAGATTGTGAAGGCGGTCAAGGTCAAAGTAGATTGAGCCGATGACCACCGACAAGTCTTCGAGCAGCCATACCGCCTTTGACGTGGTGGTGGTCGGTGCTGGCATGGCCGGCCACTGTGCAGCCCTGGCGGGTGCGCAAGCCGGGGCCAGGGTCCTGTGGCTGGAAAAGCAGTCTGAGCCGGGTGGAAGCACCGCCATGTGCGGCGGTGCCTTGGCCTTTGCCGGGACCGACATTCAAAGGGCCAAAGGCATCGAAGACAGCCCAGAACTTCTCGAAGAAGACCTGATGAAGGCGGGCAAATATCGAAATGACCGTGCGCTGGTCCACGAATATGCCGTGCGTCAGTACGATGCCTACCGCTGGCTCACGGGCTTGGGCGTTCGCATTGAATCTGTGTCGCTCAGCGGCAGCCAGTCGGTGCCAAGAAATCACGCCACCCACCCTCAGGAAGCCTTGGCTTGCTTGCGGGCCCATGCCTTGAATTCCGGCAAGGTGACGCTGCGTACCTCGGCTGCGGTCCGACGTCTGTGGGTGGAGGCTGAAGCCGGTGTGCGTGAGGTCAAAGGTGTGGTGCTTGAAAGTGGCGAGCGGATCGCGTCTCTCGGGGGCGTGATCCTGGCCACGGGCGGATTTTCTCGTGCGGCAGATTTGGTGGAGCGATTCGCCCCCGAATTGTCGGCGGCACGGCCCATGGGGGGAGAAGGCAACACGGGAGACGGCTTGCGCATGGCCTGGGCACTGGGTGCCGACATGGCGGACATGGGGCACGCAAAAGGCACTTTTGGCGCCCCCGTGGAGACGCCTCGGCCGGGCTATGAGGGTCGTGCACCACGCATCGTCTCGGCCATGTACCGGGGGGCCATCATCGTCAACCGGCTTGGCAGACGCTTTGTGGATGAGTCGGTGTCCTACAAAGTGATTGGCGACGTGTGTTTGCGCCAACCCGGCGTGGTGGGTTTTCAAATCTTTGATCAACGGGTGATGGATCAGTCAGCGCCTCTGCCCAGTGTGGCGGACTATCAAGGTGCATTGGCTGCCGGGCTCATCAAGCAGGCTGACTCGTTGCAAGCCTTGGCCCAGATGCTGGGTGTGGATTGGGCAGGCTTGGATCACACGGTGCAGCAGTACAACGCCGCATGTCGCGGCTTGCAGGCCGACGAGTGGGGACGTCAGTCCTTGAGCACAGGATTTGGCAAGCCCACGCCAGTGGAAAAAGCGCCTTTTTATGGGATTGCTTGCACCACGGGGCTGACCTCCACCTTCTGCGGGATTCGCACGGACGTACACGCTCGCGCGCTGGATGTGTATGGAGAGCCCATCTTTGGCCTTTACGCCGTGGGAGAGGTCACGGGGGGGTTCCATGGCGAGGCCTATATGAGCGGCTCGTCGTTGGGCAAAGGGTGTGTGTTCGGCCGCATCGCGGCCGATCATGCCGCTGCGCGTGCCGGTGTGGCACGTTGAAGCTTTGGGACACCACGCAGTGAAAGGACGCACCGTCGTCGTGGCCAGTGTCAGCGTCGACCGCGGCGGAGCGGCCACGAAGGCGCATGCGGCTTATGGCGTTCACGTGGGTGCCGCTTGTGCCATCGACTTCTTGGCTCACGGAGCCACCGTCATTGCCGTCGACGCCAACAAACAAGCGCTTGAAGCCCTGGCCCGTGAGGCCGAGTCCTTGGAGGGCTCGTTTGACATGTTTGTGGGTGACCCGAGTCGACCGGACGCTCTGGCCCAGGCCGCCCGCTTTTGTGAAGAACGCTATGGGGCGGTCCATGTGCTGCTGAACTGCCATCACGACACCGAATTGGCGTCTGTACAAGACACCTCGGACGCTGCATGGGAGCGCGTCATCGCCTTCGATCTTTTGGGACCGGTGTATGCCACCCGTGCATTTTTGGGCTTGCTCAAGAAAACGGGATCCTCGCAAGGGGCGGCAGTGGTGCATCTGGGCTCGATTGATGGCATCCAGGGCAATCCGCAAATTCCTGCGTACTCGGTGGCCAAGGGAGGTTTGATCCCCTTGACGCACGTGATGGCCGATGAGTTTGCGCCTTGGGGCATTCGCGTCAATTGCGTGGCGCGAGGCATGATGATGCCTCGGGGGGCATCCACCTTGAATCCCATGTTCGAGCCTTTGATTCCCCATACCCCGCTGGCCAGACCGGCTTATCCCGACGAGGTGGCGGCTGCAGTGCGCTTCTTGGCCTCGCCCGAAGCGTCTTACATCACGGGGGTGGTGCTGCCGGTGGACGGCGGGCGCACAGGCATCACCCCGGGCACCCGAGCGGCCCTGCGCAAGAGCTAAAAACCCAGGCGGTGACCGCACCTCCACGCATTGACTTCAAATGGACTGACCATTAGAGTGATTGCGGTCATCAGTCCAAGATCCCAACCCGGAGACCCTCGATGCTTTTCAATGAAGACCAGTTGGCCCTCAAAGACTCCATCCGTCGGATGGTGGAAAAAGAGGTGCTGCCCTTGGCGGCTGAGATAGACGACACCGATCGCTTTCCTGTTGAGTGGCGAAAGACGTTTGGCGAATTGGGACTCCTGCAAATGTGGGTTCCAGAAGAGTATGGGGGGCCGGGTGGCGACCTCACGAGCGTGTGCATCGCCAAAGAAGAAACCGGCAAGGCCTCATTGACGGCCTCCACGCTGTGTTGCAACAACTCCATCGGCTTGATCTTGCCGCTGTTGAACTTTGGTACCGAAGAGCAAAAGCAAAAGTGGTTACCACGCTCAGGCCGGGGTGAGTTGGTCACTGCTGTGGCCATGACGGAGCCTGGCACCGGCTCCGACGTCTCCAGTATCAAGACCCGCGCAGTGCAACGGGCCAGTGGCGAATGGGTGCTCAACGGTCAAAAATCTTGGATCACTTGGGCGGCGGTTGCCGATGTGATCTTGGTCTTTGCCAAGACGGGTGATGGGCCTTCTCATGACAGCATCAGCTGCTTTTTGGTAGAGACCCATTTGCCGGGCTTTCGCTTGGGCCGCGCTGAGCGCAAGATGGGTCGCAATGGCGCCCCCAACCACGAAATCTTCTTTGACGACATGGTGTTGCCTCCCGATGCGTTGATCGGCCAAGAAGGAAAAGGCTTTTCCGCCTGCATGAAGATTTTGGATCTCAACCGCCCCACCATTGCAGCCTCGTCGCTGGGCGTGGCTCAAGGGGCCTTCGATTTGTGCGTTCAGTGGTGCAAAGAGCGCAAGGTGTATGGCAAGACCATCGGTCAATTTCAGGGCATGCAGTTCAAACTCGCTGACATGGCCATGAAGTTGGAGGCCGCCCGCCAAATGTTGTATGGCATTTGTGCAGAGATCGACTCAGGGGACCACAGCCGCTTGCAGATGATTGCGTCCATGTCCAAGTGTTATGTCACCGACGTGGCCATGGACATCACGGTGGAGGCGGTGCAAATTTTTGGTGCGGCTGGCTATTCCAAGGATTACCCGCTGGAGCGCATGATGCGTGACGCCAAGGTGAATCAGATCATTGAGGGCACCAACGAGATCCACCGCATGATCATTGGCCGCACACTGACCCGCTGACAGAAAGAGACTGATGGACAAGACCCCCGTATTGGTGGTGGGCGGCGGACCCGTGGGTCTGGCCCTGGTTGGCGACCTGGCCTGGCGTGGCGTGGCGTGCACCTTGATCGAGCGAACGGACGGAACCATCTCGCAGCCGCGCATGGACATGGTGGGCATCCGCACCATGGAGTTTTGTCGGCGTTGGGGCATCGTGCCTTGGGTGGAGAGTGCGGGCTACAACCGCGACTATCCCCAAGACTGTGCCTGGGTGACGTCTCTCAATGGGTATGAATTTGGTCGCGAGATCTTCCCCTCGCCCGCGGCTGAGAAGTACCCCGCGCAAAGTCCTCAAAAGCGAGAGCGCTGTCCGCAAAACTTCTTTGACCCGGTGCTGGCGCGTTTTGCGCGGCAATCGGGGTTGGCCACCTTGTGTCACGAAACCGAGTTGGTGTCGTTTGAGCAGCAAGCCAGCGCCGTGGTGGCCACCGTTCGTGATGTGCGCAGTGGTCAGGTCCGGCAGATCGAGGCGCAATACCTGGTGGGCTGTGACGGCGGGTCGAGCGGCGTGCGTCAAGCGCTGGGAATTGGCATGAGTGGCGACGCGGTATTGACCTACACCACCAACATCATCTTCCGCTGCGACGGCCTCGAGAAACTCCACACCAAGAAGCCCGGCTACCGCTACATCTTTATCGGCCCCGAAGGCACTTGGGCCACCTTGGTGGCCATCAACGGTCGCGATCAGTGGCGCTTCTCATTGGTGGGGGACGATCAAAAACGCACCTTGACCGAAGAAGATGCTCGCAAAGCGATCGTCCGCGCCATGGGACGGGAATTTGATTTCGAGATCTTGTCGATGTTGCCTTGGGTCCGCAGGCAGCTGGTGGCGCAGCGGTATGGACAAGGGCGTGTGTTCATTGCAGGCGATTCGGCCCATTTGACGTCGCCCACTGGCGGTTTTGGGATGAACACCGGCATCCTGGATGCGGTCAACCTGAGTTGGAAACTGGCGGCCACACTGCAAGGTTGGGGCGGCCCCGCTTTGTTGGAAACTTACGAATTGGAGCAACGCCCCGTGGCCGTGCGCAACGTCACCGAAGCCGGTGACAACCTCAAGCGCATGCTGTCACCCCGTATTTTGCGGCCGGATCCACGCATGTTTGATGACAGCAGCCCCGATGTGGAAGCGTTGCGCCTGGAATATGGCGCCCGCTACACCGAGATGATGAAGCGTGAGTGGTTTTCCATGGGCATTCATTTGGGCTATGTGTACGAAGGTTCGCCCATCGTCGTGCCCGACGGGTCACCGCGCCCGCCCGATGAGGTCTCCAAATATGTGCAGACAGCCCGGCCAGGGTCCCGAGCGCCGCATGCTTTCTTGCGTGAGGGGCAGTCCACCCTGGACCTCTTTGGAAAAGAATTTGTCCTGCTGCGCTTGGGCGCCCAGGCGCCGTCGGGCGATGCCTTGACGCAGGCCGCCCGCCAAGCCCAAGTGCCGTGGCGCGTGGAGGACATCCAAAACGAAGAAGTCGAGCGCTTGTACGAAAGACGTCTGGTGCTGGTCCGCCCTGACGGATCGGTGGCCTGGCGCGGCGACGAAGCGCCCAAAGATGCGGCAGCGCTCATCGACACGGTCCGCGGCCATCACAGGGTGCACTGAGGACCCCAATGGTGCCAAAATCCTGATGAGAGGCGCATAAATGTCCGAATCCATCACCCCCGAAGACGCTGCAGCGCGGCGTGCGTTGAAGGCCGATCTTGAACGCTTCAATTGCAAGGTGCACCAAAGCGACGATCCGCCACTGTTCACACGCCAACCCCAGCCCGACATGAAATCGGTGCATTGGCGCTGGAGAGATTTAGAGCCTTTGCTGGAGCGCATAGGACAAGAGGTGGCTTTGGGTGCAGGCGGTCCGCGCCGAACGCTTCGCTTGCACAACCCAGGCCTGCCCTATGGCACCACGCACACGTTCTGGGGGTCGATCCAGGTGATCTTGCCTGGAGAGGTGGCCACTGCCCATCGTCACTCGGCCAACGCATTGCGATTCATCATCAAAGGCAAGGGGGCGTGGACCACGGTCGAAGGCGAGTGCTACCCCATGAACGAAGGGGATCTCGTACTCACGCCCGCATGGCTGTGGCATGACCACGTCCACAAAGGCGATCAGCCCATGATCTGGCTGGATGTGCTCGACATTTCGCTCATGCGCATGCTGCGGGCGACCTTCTTTGATCCTTACCCGCAAGACATGCAAGCAGTCAGCGAGATACCTGACCGTACCTGGCGACTCTATGGCAGCGGCCTCATGCGTCCCCCTCGGGCGGTGCATGAGGAGGGGACCAACCCTTTGTTGGTTTACCCCTTTGATCGGGCACAAGAAGCACTCGATTCTCTTTCTGGTTTGCCGGGCGACCCCTGTGATGACGTGGTGCTGGAATATCAAAATCCCACCAATGGCGGCCCTGCGATGCGGACCTTGGCGCAACAGATGCAAAAGCTGCGGCCGGGCTTTCAAGGGCAACCGCGCCGCCATTCGGGCAGCAAACTCTATGTGGTCATGCGCGGAAAAGGCACGACCACGGTTGGAGACGAGCGCTACGACTGGGAGGAAGGTGATTTCATGGCCATTGCCCCTTGGGCCTGGCATGCACATTCCAATACCGGGTCGCAAGACGCTTGGCTTTTCCAGGTGAATGATCTGCCCACCATGAAAGCGCTGGGTTATTTCAAAGAGGAGCGGGGATGAAGATTGCCGCCTTTGATGACGGTCGTGTGGGCGTGGTCCTTCAGAGCGAGGTGGTGGATGTCACCGCCGTGCTGCCCAGCGGCTTGGATCTGATGCCCACGCAGAGAATCAATTGGCTGATTCAGCATTGGTCGTCCCTGCAAGCGTCTGTCGAAGCGGCGGCACGCTCGGGGCAACGATTGCCCTTGGGGGGTGTGCGTCTGATGGCAGCCAACCCGTGTCCACCTCATGTGTTTGCCGCCCCTGCCAATTACCGCAAGCACATCGGCGAGTTGGGTGACCGGGTGGTCACCAAAAAAGGCCGAACCGCCCGCGAGCAAGGATTTTTTCTCAAGGCGCCCGGTTCAGTCGTTGGCGCGGGGTCTGTCATTGGCTTGCCCAAGGGATCATCCCGCAGGTTCGACCACGAATCTGAGTTGGCCGTCATCATCGGCAAGGGCGGACGTGACATCCCCCGAGATCGCGCCATGGCGCATGTGTTCGGCTACGCTTGTCTGATTGATGCCACCATGCGCATCGAGAAGGACGTGGCCGAAGAAGAGCGCTCCATGAGAAAGTCTTTTGAAGGGTTCACCCCCTTGGGGCCTTGGATCGTCACCGCTGACGAGGTGCCAGATCCCATGGCCTTGTCCAACAGGCTGTGGGTCAACGGCGAGCTTCGCCAGGAAGCCAACACACGCGAGATGATTGTGGACATTGCCGAGCTGATCGAGCTCATTTCCTCGGTGCTGCCGATCGTGCCCGGCGATGTCATTGCCACGGGCACGCCGGAAGGGGTGGGGCCCTTTGGGCCAGGTGACACCTTGCGCATCGCCATTGAGGCAGTGGGCGACATGTCGGTGTCAGTGGCAGAGCGCCCATCGATCTCTCCGAGGGCCTACTGAGGCTTTCGCTTCCCACATCATGCGCAAGTTGAGGGCGGCCTTCATCCGTGGCGGGACCAGCAAGGCCCTGGTGTTTCACTTGCACGATCTTCCGGCCGACCGAGGCCAGTGGGATGCGTTGTTTCTGACGGCCATGGGCTCTCCCGACCGCTATGGGCGGCAACTCAACGGCATGGGGGGTGGGGTGTCGTCGTTGTCCAAGGTGTGTGTGGTGGGCCCTTCATCGGTGCCTGAGGCCGACGTGGACTACACCTTTGTGCAGGTCCAGGTTCGCGATGCGCGGTGTGACTACAGTGGCAATTGCGGCAACATGTCTTCGGCCATCGGCCCATTTGCGGTCACCGAAGGTTTGGTTCCTGTGCCCAAAGCGGGGACCGTGACCGTGCGCATCCACAACACCAACACCCGCAAGATCATCCATGCGACCTTTGAGGTGCACGACGGATTGCCACTGGAAACGGGCGATTTGGAAATCCCCGGTGTGGAGGGCAAAGGTGCGCCGGTCCGGTTGGATTTTTTGGAACCGGGGGGCGCCACCACCGGTCGCTTGTTGCCGACCGGGTCGGCGATGGACCGGCTGGAGGTCCCCGGGTTGGGAGTGTTCGACGCCTCCATGGTGGATGCGGCCAACGCCTGTGTTTTCGTCAATGCTGCGGACTTGGGCCTCACCGGGGGTGAGCTTCCAGATGCCATTGAGGCCGCCCCCGAGCTGATGCGCTGCCTGGCCGAAATTCGTCTGAGCGCTTCTGTCGCCATGGGGATTGCTCCCTCCCGAGAAGCGGCACGCGACGTCCGCATGGTGCCGCTGATCGCGGTGTTGTCTGCGGCCCAAGACAGCGCCTTGGTGGGGGGAGGGCAGGTGCGTGCACAAGAGGCCGACCTCACCGTGCGCATGTTGTCCAATGGCCAACCTCATCGCGCGTTGCCTTTGACCGGGGCCTTGTGTACCGCCGTGGCGGCCCAGGTGGAAGGCAGTTGGGCCCATCGCCTGGCGCGTGCCGATCGGCGGGGTGCTTTGAGACTGGCCATGCCCTCGGGGGTGTTGACCGTGGATGCCGCGGTTCAGTCGGTGCGGGGGCAAGCTCACGCCGAGCGGGGTTCGTTTTTTCGTACCACGCGGCGACTTTTTGAGGGCATGGTGATTGTCTGAGGTGTCAGGCGGGTCTTCCTGACTCAAAATACGGGGATGAAGCGCTTCTCACCCCTCGACACTTTGTTTTCTCGGCGGGTTCGACCCTGCGGATCCCATGGGCGACGCTGGACCTTGTCTCTGATGTTGGCCCTGGCGGGGATGGGCGGTGCGTTCTGCGCCCAGGCGCAAACGCCCGCTTGGCCGGCCAAGCCCGTCAAGATCGTCATTCCTTTTGCACCGGGCGGAGGCGTGGACATTCTGACCCGCGCCATTGCCAACCGGCTTCAGCAGCGGTGGGGCCAACCCATCGTCGTGGAGAACCGTGCGGGGGCGGGCTCGATCATCGGGGCAGACCTGGTCGCCAAGTCGCTGCCAGACGGCTACACCTTGCTGGCCACTGTCAACCAAACCATGGTGGCCAACCGGTTCCTCTACAAAAGCCTGCCCTACGACCCAGACAAGAGCTTTGATCCCATCACCCTCATGGTCGTCAGCGATCAATTGCTGATTGCCCATGTGGGACTGCCGGCCAACAACCTCAAAGAGCTGGTGGCGCTGGCGCGCCGTGAACCGGGCAAGCTGGCCTATGGATCGTTTGGCATTGGAAGCCAACCCCACTTGTTGTACGAGACGCTCAAGGTGCGAGAGGGCATTGATTTGCTGCATGTCCCCTACAAAGGCATCACGCCCAATTTGGCCGCGCTGGCTGCGGGGGAGGTGGTGCTGGGCACCGGCAGTGCGGCCGTGGCAGCACCGTTGATTGCTGCTGGAAAGATCAAGCCCTTGACCGTGGCGGGTGCACAGCCCATGCCCCAATACCCCAAAGTTCCCACCTCGGTGGAGCAGGGCTTCCCATATGTGCAAACCTCTATCTGGTACGCCATGTTTGCGCCTGCTGGCACGCCCGTGCCTGTGCTCGAGCGCGTGCGCAACGATGTGCGCGAGATCTTGACCGATCCCGCGTTTGCCGAAGCCCATGCGACCTCCAAAGGTTTGACTGTGGTGGCGGGTGATCGGGCCCAATTGGTCCGAACGATTCGAGAAGAGTCACAACTGGCCGGCGAACAGATCAAAGCAGCGAAGGTGCAACCCGAATGACCTCTGCCCTCGATTCCGCCACCCTTCTGCCTGGGTGCGGTCGGGCCATTAAACTGATCGGCATGAAACTCATTGGTTCCCTGGCCAGCCCCTATGTGCGCAAGGTGCGCGTGGTGATGGCTGAAAAGAAGCTCGATTTCCAACTGGTGCTCGAGGATGTGTGGGGCAGCGACGCCATTCTGCAAAGCAACCCATTGGGCAAGGTGCCCTGCCTGGTCATGGAAGGCGGCGAAGCGGTCTTTGATTCGCGCGTCATCGTCGAGTACCTCCACTACAGCCTGGCTGACATTGCCCTGGGCTGCGTCACCGGCTACCTCGACTTCCGATTCCCCGATGTGGACTGGCGCGCCCATCATCGGCACCTGGCTCGCCACCACGACAAGCTCGCCGTGCGTCCCAGCTTCGTCGACACCGCGCCGCCCAAGGCCTGAGCCCTGCCCTGATGGCGCGGGTGGCCATCGGGCCGGCACACCCTGGCCGTCGCTGCTAAGCCTTGGCCGAATCGGCGGGCTGCATCATGAACACGGCAGGCGATGCCGAGCGGCTCGCACGGCCCACGGCCACCACACGCTTGAGGTCCATGTCCAGCTGGAAAGACTCGGCGCTGGAGTGCGGCCAGAAGCTTCGGAAGACGTCATAGGGCCATTCCGCCTCGCCCCGCTCGGCCGACAAGATCGAACCTTCGGCCACAAAGGGAAGGGAATTCGCCAGCGGCTTCACACCCTCGCCGCTGCGCCGCACGATGTGCGACGCGCTGATCTGCCCTGGGTGCATCAACCCGGCGGCTTGCACCAATTCCTGCAAGGCCTCCAGCGTGTGTTGGTGGAAGCGCCACACCCGCTCGGTCTTGTCGGCCACCACCAGCGCCTTCTGGCGGTCTGGATCCTGGGTGGCCACACCGGTCGGGCAGGCACCCGTGTGGCAACTTTGGGATTGGATACACCCCAGCGCGAACA
>RFSP01000211.1 GCA_009923895.1 Betaproteobacteria bacterium
GAGCATCATGAAGAAGATCACGAACACTTTGCTAAGCACTCTGGCCCTGGCGGCGTTCACGTTGGGTGCGTCAGTGGCGCAGGCTCAGGAAACGAAAGTTGGAATTGGTTTTTCTGGTTGGACGGGCTTTGCCCCATTGACCCTGGCTCGCGACGCCGGCATTTTTAAAAAGCACGGCCTCGACGTCACGCTCAAGAAGATCCCGCAAAAAGACCGTCACTTGGCCATTGCCTCGGGCGACATCCAGTGCGCGGCCACCACGGTCGAAACCTGGGTGGTTTGGAATGCGAACGGCGTGGCCACCACGCAAATCTTCCAGCTCGACAAGAGCTTTGGTGCGGACGGCATGGTGGTGAAGAACAACATTGCCAGCATCAAAGACCTCAAGGGCAAGACCGTGGCTGCGAGTGCGCCCGGCACGGCGCCTTACTTCACCCTGGCTTGGATGCTGCGTGAGAACGGCATGACTGTGAAAGACGTCAAGGTCGTCAACCTCGAGCCGCAAGCCGCTGCCAATGCCATGATTGCAGGCACCGACGGCATCGATGCCGCCATGACTTACGAACCCTATCTGGGTGCTGTGCGAGCCAAGCCCGAGGCCGGCAAGATCATTGCCACCACGCTCGACTACCCCATGATCATGGACACCTTCGGCTGCACGCCCAAGTTCCTGGCCGACAACCCCAAGGCCGCCAAGGCACTGGCCGATGCGTACTTCGACGCCGTGGCCATGATCAAGGCCGAGCCCAAGAAGAGCTTTGAAATCATGGGCGCCGACGTCAAGCAGACCGCCGAGCAGTTTGAAAACAGCCAGAAATATCTGCGCTGGCAAGACCGCGATGCCAATCAGAAGTTCTTTGCGGGTGAACACGCCACCTTCAGCAAGAAGGCCGCCGAGATCCTGCTGGAAGCCGGCATCATCAAGGCCTTGCCTGACATGAGCAAGTTGGCCGACACGCGCTTCCTGAAGTAAACCTGCGCGACCTCGGTCTTGAAACCTCTCACGCCCGTTTCACCCGGCGCCCGTGTGGCGCTGGGGATCACTTTTTTCGTCGTCTTTGTGGCCGTCTGGGCCGTGGCCACGCTGGGGGGCTTTGTCAGCAAGACCTTTCTGGCTGACCCGCTCACCATGGTCAAGAGCGGCGTCACGCTGATCACGCAGATGGGGTTCGCTGCGGACATCGGCATGACCGTGTGGCGGGTGTTGGGCGGTTTCTTGATTGCGACGGCGCTTGCGTTGCCGCTGGGCGTGGCCATGGGCGCGTACAAGCCGGTGGAGGCTTTTTTTGAGCCTTTTGTCAGCTTTGCCCGTTATTTGCCTGCCAGTGCCTTCATCCCGCTGCTGATTTTGTGGGTGGGCATTGGCGAAGCGCAGAAGCTGTCGGTCATCTTCATCGGAAGTTTCTTTCAGCTGGTGCTGATGATCGCTGTCATCGTCGGCAACACCCGGCGCGATCTGGTGGAAGCGGCCTACACCCTGGGGGTGAGCGACCGATCGCTCATCCGCCGTGTGCTCATTCCCGGTGCCGCGCCCGAAATTGCCGAGACCTTGCGCATGGTGCTCGGTTGGGCGTGGACCTATGTGATCGTGGCCGAGCTCATCGGTGCCTCCAGCGGCATCGGCCACATGATCACGGACAGCCAGGCCCTGTTGGCGACCGACCAGATCATCTTCGGCATCATCGTCATTGGCCTGATCGGCTTGGGCAGCGATTTGCTGTTCAAGGTCCTCAACCGTCGGCTCTTCCCGTGGGCGGCTCTGGGGCGCTGAAATGACCGAAACTGCCCTTCGCATTCAAGGCGTCGAGCGCCGTTTTTCGTCAGCCTCGGGCGACACTCTCGCCTTGCAAGCCACCGATTTGGAGGTCGTGGAAAACGACTTCATCACCATTCTCGGGCCGAGCGGCTGCGGCAAGAGCACATTGCTGCGCATCGTGGCCGGGCTGGACCAACCCACTGCGGGCCAAGTGCTGCTCGACGGGCAGAAGGTGGCAGGGCCCGGTGCCGATCGGGGCATGGTCTTTCAAAGCTACACCTTGTTCCCCTGGCTCAACGTGCTTGACAACGTGTGCTTTGGTTTGCGCGAGCGCGGCATGCCGCGAGCCCAACAGATTGAGGTGGCTCAGGGCTTCATTGCGCAAGTGGGACTCAATGGCTTTGAGCGCCATTACCCCAAGCAACTGTCGGGGGGCATGCAGCAGCGCACCGCATTGGCGCGCGCGCTGGCCAACAACCCCCGCATCTTGCTCATGGACGAACCCTTTGGCGCTTTAGACCACCAAACCCGAGAGCTCATGCAAGAGCTGCTGTTGGGCCTGTGGGAGCGTCAAGCCAAGACCGTGCTCTTTGTGACCCATGACATTGACGAGGCCGTTTTCATGGCCAGCCGCGTGGTGGTCATGAGTGCCCGCCCAGGGCGCATCAAGCTCAGCCGCCCCGTGGATTTGTCTCATCCAAGGCACTACTCAGTAAAGACGACGCCGGCCTTTTCCGCGCTCAAAGGGGAGTTGACCGAGGCAGTCCGCGCCGAAGTCATGGCCGCAGCCGCAGCCTCAACCTAACGCCCCGTCATTGCGAGGCGCAAAGCGCCGAAGCAACCTTTCTGAGCGCTGCTATCTTGGTAGAGGCGCAAAGCGCCGAAGCAACCTTTCTGAGCGCTGCCCCCTTACAACGTGGCTTCCACCTTCGCCCGCAGTGCAGGGGTGATTTCTGGCCTGACACCAAACCAAGCTTCAAACGCAGGTCGCGCCTGGTTGAGCAGCATGCCCAACCCGTCCACCACCTGGTGGCCACGCCTTTTTGCTTCGCTGAGCAAGGGGGTGTCCAAGGGCACATACACCACGTCACAGACCAGGGCCGAGGAGGGCAGAAGGTCCAGCCGAAGGTCCAACGCCGGTTGCCCGTGCATGCCCTGGGTCGTCGTTTGAACCAAGAGGGCACAACCTGCCAAGGCCTCATGCCGCTGCGACCAGGGCAGGGCCTTGACCGCCGGCCCCATTTGCGCTGCCAATTCCAAGGCCTTGGCGTCGGTTCGATTCAGCAGCCGCACTTCCTGTGCCCCCTCGTCAACCAAGCTCGCCACCACGGCACGGGACGCGCCTCCTGCACCGATCACCACCGCGGGACCCTGCTTTGCCGTCCAGTGCGGGTCGGCGTCGCGCAGACTTTGCAAGAAGCCGTAGGCATCGGTATTCAGACCTCGCAGCGTGCCGTCGCTTTGCACCACCACCGTGTTGATGGCACCGATCCGTCGCGCCAGGGGGTCGACGTGGCTCACCCACCTCATGGCCTCGACTTTGTGGGGCAATGTGAGGTTGCATCCTGAAAAGCCCAAAGCGACCAAGCCTTGCAAGGCGGCTTCAAGACGTTCTGGCTTCACGCTCAGGGGCACATAGGCGCCGCGCAGACGGTATTGCTCAATCCAATGACCATGGATAAGCGGAGATCGCGAGTGGTTCACGGGCCAGCCCATGACGCCGGCCAAACCGAAGGAGGGGGAGGATTCGCTGGACATTCAGCGCTAAAGCATACCCCGACATACCCCGACCGCACGCGCGACAATGGAGGATGTGCGCGGCAGTGGCTTTCATTGTCAATTAGAAAGTGTTTATGAGCAACCGACGTCAATTCTGGGCCTACCCCTTGGCGGCAGGGGCCAGTCTG
>RFSP01000212.1 GCA_009923895.1 Betaproteobacteria bacterium
ACATGTACATCTCGATGTGAAACACCACGCTGTAACCCGTTACCGGTGAGACCAACGCCTCACCCAGCAAACCCTGTTCTGCCAGATGACCCACCACGTCCCGGGTGACGCCACCTAAGGCCATGGCAATGCCGGATGCCGTGGCTTGCACCGCACCCCATGCACCCAGCACCATGCCGGCATGAAAAGCATCGGTCATGGCCATCGCACTCAGCAACATGCCCACCGAAAACAAGCCACCGCCAAACCCGATCAAGGTGGCACCGGTTTGGAACAACCATGTGGAATGCAATGGGGCAGAAAAAATCACACAGGCAAACGCAGGCAATCCAATCAGCGCCCCGAGTGCGGCCAATCGGCAAGCGTCCATGCCGCGCGACATGAACCGGGCCGACAAGGCAAACGCCAACAAGGCACCTGTCGAGGTGAGTGCGGTCAAGGCGCTGGTCAAACTGACATCCAGACCCAGCACTTGTGCACCATAGGGCTCCAGCACGATGTCTTGCATGCTGAATGCCGCTGTGCCCAAACCCACGGTCCATAAAAAACGGCGCATCTTTGGCAAGGCCATCAACATGCGCCATTGCTGAGAAAACCCATCGGGTTCACGTTGACCGCGCCGGCTGCTGCGCGCCTCTTGTTTCCACAAAGACACCAAGTTGAGCGCCACAACCAGCACCGCACAACCCTGCACCACTTGAATGAGTTTTTGGGGCGAGAAATCGCTGAGCAACATACTGAGTGCAGCACTGCCCAGTATCAGTCCCATCAATTGCATCGCGTACATCAAGGCCACCACGCGTGGACGCTTGTCTGCGGGGGACACATCGGAAGCCAAGGCCAAGCCCGCGGTCTGAGTGATTTGCATGCCAGCGCCGACACATAAAAATGCCATGGCCGCGCCAAAGCGAATCACCCACAAATAGCCTTCGCGCGGCTCAGACAAACCGAGCAAGGCAAAGGGCATGATGGCCAGCCCGCCAAACATCAAAATCGTGCCCATCCACATGTAGGGGATGCGGCGCAGACCGAGCGCCGAAGGATGTGTGTCGCTGCGATAGCCAATCATCGCGCGCAGCGGCGCAAACACCAAGGGCAACGCCACAGACACCGCAACCCACCAAGCGGGTACTTGCAATTCGATGATCATCACTCGGTTGAGCGTGCCCACCAGCAACGCCATGGTCATGCCCACCGACAGTTGGAACAGCGCCAAACGAAACAGCCGTGCCATTGGCAGGTCCGGCGAGGCAGCGTCTGCGAATGGCACGTACTGCAGCATCAGCGACTGCATCCAGGCAGGAGGGCGAACCGAGAAACTCATTGTTTCACCCACTCCCATGCTTGTGAGGTGTAAAAACCGCTGGACACGCGGTGCATGCGCTGCGGCCGCCAGCCGTGTTCACGCACCGCACGTTCAATGTAAACATGCAAAGTGGATTTGCGTACAGGCGAGAGTTGTGGCGAGCGGTCGGTGCGCGGAAACAAGCGTCCCATGGCGTGTGCCACAGCCAGCAAGGGTGAATGTGGTGCAAAGGTGAAGAGCACCGAATGCTTGGTGCGTTGAGCGATAGCTTCAAAGGCGTTGGCAATGTCTTGGGTGTCGTAATGGATCAATGAATCCATGCACACCACATGGTCGAATTCACCGTGCTCTGCCGACAGCATGTCGCCTGCCAAAAACTCGATGCGTCCACCGCGTGCTGACAAGCTGGGGTCGGCCAGCAATTCTTGGGCATGACGGTCACGCGCGAGGTTGACCAGCGTGGGCGACAAATCGATGGCCACCACGTGCGCGCCACGCTTCATCGCTTCTTGTGCCAATGCGCCTGTGCCGCAACCGGCGTCCAGTAAACGCATGCCACGCATGTCTTGCGGTAACCAAGACAACAAGGTGTGTCGCATTTGGTCGCGGCCTCGGCGCACGGTGGTGCGAATCCGCCCCACCGGTGCGTTAGAGGTCAGCACCTCCCAGGCTTTGGCAGCTGTGCGATCGAAATAGGTTTCGATCTGGCCGCGTCTGGCGACGTAACTGGCGTGGTTCATTTCAATCAAATCCCAACAAGTCAAAAATATCGCGGTCTTTCATTGGGATCGAAGGCAGTGGATCACCGCCCACCCACAAGCCCCCGAAGCGTCCGAGCCACACCATCCGGACGTCGGCCCTCCCAGGATCAGTCGGCGCGACGCACTTCCTTTGACTGGTCACGCACGTGCGTCGGGCGGATCATGATCTCCTCGATCAGCGCGCGCTGCGGAAGCGACGCCACCAACAGGACCGCCGCTGCGACATCCTCGGACTTCAGCATCAGGTCACGCGACTCACGCGAGGGCACAACCGGTCGCGCATCCATGATGTCGGTGTCCACCTCGCCCGGGAAGATGCTGCATGCCCGGATGTTGTAGGCCTTCTCCTCATCATTGATCGACTGGGTGAGTGAGGCCTGACCGGCCTTCGAGGCGCTGTACGCCACGCCCGGCAACGCACCGGCCCGCTTGGCAGCCATCGAGACGAGGTTGATGATGGTTCCCTCGCGCTGGGCACGCATCACCGGCAAGGCCCGGCGCGCGCAGTAGAACGCGCCCGACAGGTTGACCGCAACCACGTGCTGCCAGTCTTCCAGGGTGATGTCGTGGATATTCCGGTGCTTGGTGTTCGTGCCAGCGTTCGTGAACAGGATGTCCAGGCGTCCCCATTTCGCGGCGACGCTGTCGAAGAGGTGGTCCACATCGGCCGGATTGGACACGTCACCCGGTACGACAATCGCTTCGCCGCCGTGGTCGTGGATCGTCTTCGCGACATCCTCGAGAATGCCCGGGCGACGGCCACTCAGGGCGACCTTCGCGCCCGCGTGTGCCAGCGCGATGGCGCTTGCCCGTCCGATGCCTGTCCCCGCCCCGGTGACGATCGCCACCTTGCCTGCCAATGTGCCTGCACTCATCGTCGTAGTCCTGCCTCTCCGGTCTGGTTTCCAGTTGGACAGGGTACCGCGCCCGACAGGTCCGCGCGGGAGGGCCGCCTACCACCCGCCATCGCCCCGCCGCTCCTCGACTTCTGGACGCTTTGCTTGGCCCATCGCCCCTTGACCTCTAGACGCTTCGCTTGGCCCTTTCCAGTTGCCATGGAGGAGAGAGGTTGGGCTTCATCATGGAGGGGACCCAGGATCAGGGGCGGACATGCTAAGGTGGGAACAGAAGGTGGGGTGCTCCGGATAGGTGATCCGGTCATGCCCGTCAGTGGAGGATGATGATGGACGCAACCCGGGCTGCGGCCTCCGGCATGGCGTCGGCCCAACGCGATGTCGCCATCGCGGCTGCGGGCATGGCCGGTTTCGCCGCCACGAATCCGGATGTGCAGCGCGTGCGCGTCGAGGCGCTTGATGCCCAGCGAAGCGCGGTGACGTCGATGCCTTCCAGTGCCACCGAGGGGGCACCGCGTGCGAACGTGCCCGCAGTCGACGCCTACCGTCTCCCGGTCGGTGGGAGTGTCTCCCTCAACCCGGACCTTGCCCAATCCTTCACGTCCGTCTCGACCGACGGCATCGATGTCTCCCAGGCGATGACTGCGATCATCGTTGGCCGGCAGGCATTCCAGGCAAGTCGCAACGCCTACCAGGCGGCACAGTCAGTACTTGACAGCACCCTCAGGGTCGGCCTCTAG
>RFSP01000213.1 GCA_009923895.1 Betaproteobacteria bacterium
CTCTGCGCGGCCGCCACTTTGGCCGTTTGCTCCGCACCTGTGTTCGCCGCCGATTGGAGTGACACCTCCATCGGCTACCGCACCAGCAGCAAGTACGCCGAGCCTTTCAACACCAAAGATGTGTCGAAAAACATCTTCAATTTCAACCATGTCAGCGGCTACGCCATGGGTTCGAACTTCTTCAACGTGGACCTGCTGTACTCGGGCGACACAGACCCAGCTGGCGCGGGTTCGACCAATGGTGCACAAGAGGTCTACATCGTGTACCGCCACGCTTTGGACCTGTCCAAGCTGACCGGCAACAAGATCGCTTTCGGTCCTGTGCGGGGCATGGCCTTGACGGTTGGCTTTGACGCCAACGCCAAGACCGACGCAGGCTACAACTCCAAGAAGCGCATGTTGGTGGCGGGGCCGACCTTCAAGATGGACGTGCCCGGATTCCTGGATGTCAGTCTTCTGGTGCTGCAAGAAAGCAATGCGCCTTACAACACCTTCACCAAGGTCAGCACGCCTCGCTACTCCTACAAAACCCACCCGATGATCGGTGCGGCCTGGGGCATCCCCTTGGGCAACGGTTTTTCTTTTGAAGGCTTTGCCAACTTCATCGCCTCCAAAGGCAAGAACGAGTTTGGCGGCAACACCGCGGCCGAAACCAATATCGACGGTCAGATCATGTACGACCTGAGCGGCGGCAAAAAGACGGCCAAGATCGGTTTTGAGTACCAGTACTGGAAAAACAAGTTCGGCAACGACGCCTCGGGTGCGGCCGGCAAGGGTGCGTTTGCCAAGACGCCGATGATCCGCGCTGAGTATCACTTCTGATCGGATGATCGCTTTGCGTTGTTGCAAAGCCTGAGAGCAAAATGGCCGGTGGCCGGGACTTTCCCGGCACCGGCTTTTTTCATCCATGGCCCGACTCGAACTCCAAGACATCAGCAAGCAATACCCGGCGGTCAAGGCCAATGACCGGGTGAGCCTGCGTGTGGCGGCCGGAAGAATCCACGCCATCTTGGGTGAAAACGGTGCTGGCAAAAGCACCCTGATGAAGATCATCTACGGTGCGGTACGCCCTGACAGCGGCGTGGTTCGCTGGAATGGCCAAGTGGTGAACATTCACAGCCCCGCCGAGGCGCGGGCCCTGGGCATCAGCATGGTGTACCAGCACTTCAGCCTGTTCGATACGCTGACCGTGGCGGAAAACGTGTGGCTGGGCTTGGACCGCAGCCTCACCTTGGAGGCCGTGACGCGCCGCATTGACGAGGTGGCCCACCAATACGGGCTGGAAGTGGACGCCCGTCGGCCGGTGCATACCCTTTCAGTGGGTGAACGTCAGCGGGTGGAAATCATTCGCGCTCTGCTGACCGACCCACAGCTGCTGATATTGGACGAGCCCACCTCGGTCCTCACGCCACAGGCGGTGGACAAGCTCTTTGTCACGCTAAGGCGCTTGGCTGAAGGCGGGTGCTCCATTCTCTACATCAGCCACAAGCTCGATGAGATCCGTTCGCTGTGCCACCACTGCACAGTGCTGCGCGGTGGCCGTGTCACCGGCGAGGTGGACCCCACGCAGGAGACCAACGCCACGCTGTCGCGCCTCATGATTGGCGCTGAGCCGGCCGCGGTGCAGCGAGCGGCGGCGCACACGGGCGCCGTGGCCCTGTCGGTGCGTGGGTTGAGTTTGCCCAAGCAAGAGGCTTTTGGGACCGACCTTGCCGATGTGACTTTCGATGTGCGCGCGGGAGAAATTCTGGGTGTGGCGGGGGTGTCTGGCAACGGTCAGCAAGAGTTGATGGCGGCCTTGTCGGGAGAAGACGTGCGGGCGCCGGCTGGCAGCATCGTGCTCTTGGGTCAGGATGTCTCGGGCCAGTCGGCCCGGTTGCGACGCCAGCAGGGCTTGCACTTCGTCCCCGAAGAGCGCTTGGGCCGCGGTGCGGTGCCCACCCTCAGTCTGGCGCACAACACGCTGCTGACCCGCACCGAGTCGGTCAGCCGGCGGGGCTGGATCGATCAATCGGCAGCCCGAATCCTGGCACAGCGGCTGATCGAGCGGTTCCAAGTGCGGGCGGGCGGCGCGGATGCGGCGGCACAGTCGCTGTCGGGTGGCAACTTGCAAAAGTTCATTGTCGGCCGTGAGATCGATGCCAACCCCCGAGTGCTGGTGGTGTCACAGCCCACTTGGGGTGTGGATGTGGGAGCCGCTTCGCAGATTCGAGCGGCCTTGATGGCTTTGCGCGATGCAGGCACGGCGGTGGTGGTGGTGTCTGAAGAGCTGGAAGAACTCTTTGAGCTGTCTGACCGTTTGGTGGTGATGGCCAAGGGCCGCCTGTCGCCTTCCATGGACCGGGCCGATGCCACCGTGGAGCGCATCGGCGAATGGATGTCTGGGCTTTGGGGGGCTTGACGATGCTGCGCTTGGAACGCCGTGCCCAGCCCTCCGCCGTGATGTCTTTGGCATCCCCCATGGTGGCGCTCTTGTTGACCACGGTGTTGGCGGCGGTCCTCTTTGCGGCCTTGGGCAAAGACCCGGGCCAAGGCTTGGCCATGTTTTTTGTCGAGCCCGTCAATGGTCTGCGGCCTTTGACCGAGGTGCTGCTCAAGGCCACGCCGCTCATCCTGTGCGCCTTGGGGCTGTCCGTGTGTTACCGAAGCAATGTGTGGAACATCGGGGCCGAGGGGCAATTTCTTCTCGGCGCCATTGCCGCCGGGGGAGCGGCATTGTGGCTGGCCCAGGCCGGTCTCACAGGCCCCAAAGGTTTGTATGCCCCTTTGGTGTTGTTGGCTGGCGTGGTGGGAGGAATGGCTTGGGCCGCGGTGACGGCGGTGCTTCGAGACCGCTTCAACGCCAACGAAATCCTCGTCAGCCTGATGCTCGTGTATGTGGCGCAGCAGTTGCTCAACTATTTGGTGTTCGGGCCTTGGAAAGACCCGCAAGGCTTCAACTTCCCTCAGACTCCACCGTTTGATGCCAGCACCCTGTTGCCGGCCATGGCCCCGGGAATGCGTTTGCACTGGGGTTTTGTATTGACCCTGGTGGCCGTGGTCTTGTTTTGGGTGTTTTTGTTCCGTCTGTGGTGGGGTTTTCAGATGCAGGTGGGAGGGCTGGCGCCGGCCGCGGCGCGCTATGCGGGGTTTTCTTCTCGCAGCGCCTTGTGGACGGCCTTCTTGTTGTCCGGGGGCATGGCTGGCCTGGCCGGAGCGATGGAAGCCGCCGGCCCCTTGCAGCGACTCACACCCTATGTGTCCACCGGCTATGGCTTCACGGCGATCATCGTCGCGTTTGTGGGGCGTTTGCATCCGGTGGGGATCGTCTGTTCCGGGGTGTTGCTGTCGATGGTGTTGATTGGGGGCGAATTGGCTCAATCCCGACTGGGCTTGCCCAACGCCCTCACCGGGGTGTTCCAAGGCTTGTTGCTGTTCTTGCTGTTGGCTTGTGACACATTCATTCACTACCGCGTGCGTTGGATGCGGTCGGGGTCGCCCAGTGCGGCTTCCAAACCCTCAGGAGCTGGCGCATGAACGAAGTCGCACTGCTCCTGGCGGCCACCATCGCCTCTGGCACCCCGGTGGCTTTGGCTGGGCTGGGCTTGTTGCTCAATGAGAAAGCCGGTGTGCTCAATCTGGGGGCCGAAGGCATGATGCTGATTGCCGCCGTCACGGGGT
>RFSP01000214.1 GCA_009923895.1 Betaproteobacteria bacterium
CTCCCAAGACGCCTTGAGCCAAATCTTCCCAGGGGCCGTGCCCCGTGATCTTCGATTGTTATAGGCCTTTTTCACATGATTCGTTCTTTGCTGTTTGTTCCAGGAGACAGTCCGCGCAAGTTTGCGAGTGCCTTGCGCACCACCGCCGATGCGCTCATCCTGGATCTGGAAGACTCGGTGGCCTTGCCTCAAAAAGCGCAGGCCCGACAAGAAACCTTGGCCATGTTGCGATCGCCAGAAGCCGCCGAGGCAAAGAAAGCACTCTTTGTGCGGGTGAACGCCTTGGATACAGGGTTCACGCTTCAGGACTTGGCGGCGGTCATGCCCGCTGCGCCTTTTGGGGTGGTGTTGCCCAAGTGCAGCGGGGGTCCTGATGTGGCCACGCTGAGTCACTACTTGGATGCCTTCGAGGCGGCCGCGGGTCTGCCTGCCGGACAGACGCGCATCTTGGGCATTGCCACCGAAACGGCAGCGTCGCTCTTTGGCTTGGGCACCTATTCGCGGGTCAGCCCCAGACTTTGGGGGCTGATGTGGGGAGGTGAAGACCTGCAAGCATCGCTGGGCTCCACCACCAACCAAGTGGCGGGTCGCTGGACCGACCCCTACCGCGTCGCGCGCTCCTTGTGCCTGGCCGGAGCTGCGGCGGCCGGCGTGGAAGCCATCGACACCGTGGCCACCGACATCCGCAACCTTGAGGCATTGACTGCCGAGGCACTGGCCGCCCGACGCGACGGCTTTACGGGCAAGGCCGTCATCCATCCGTCCCACGTGGATCCAGTCAATCAAGCGTTCACGCCCACAGCCGAAGAGGTGGCCTGGGCTGAGCGCGTGGTCCGCGCTTTCAGCGAGCAACCCAACGCAGGGGTGGTTCAGATGGATGGCAAGATGGTGGACAAGCCCCATCTGCGAGCAGCACAGCGGATCCTCTCCGCGCGGGGCTGATTATTTTTGGGCCTTCAGGCCCAAGCGCAACTGGGAGATCACCGCCTGAGCCAGGCTGGCCGGTGCGATCACGCGCACTTCACCGCTGTGGCGAAGCAGGTCCATGACCAGCTCGGTCTGGTTGGTGTAAGGCACCTCGAGTTGATAACTTCCGTCGTCCAGCCACTGGCTTTTCTGCTGGGGGTGCCACTGTTCCTGACTCACCCAACGCGCCGCGGTGGCAGAAAACACCAAGGTGGCCCACTGGGGCTTGCTGCCGGCAAAAATGCCATAACCGGCATCCAGCGCTGCTTCGACTTTCTTGAGTGCAATGTCCTTCGCACGAAGATCGAGCACCTGCGCTTGCTGCACGGCGTCTAGCGCAAAGCGAAGCAGCTGCTCCTTGGTGTGACACCACGCATCCAGGTACCACGTGCTGCGGTAATGGGTCAACCGCTGGGGAGACACCGTGCGCCAGGTGGTGGCTTCTCGGCCGCGGGTTCGGTACTGCATGCGCACCTGCAGACGCCGCACCAGGGCATCGCCAAACAACTCAAACCATTGGCTTGAGACGGGCCGCCGTGCCACGCTCACGATGCGCACGCGCTTGAGCAGTTCACCTGCGTCGCGCTGACCGTCGCCCAACAAACCATGCAATTTGTCCAACATGGGTTGCAAATGTCTGGCCAACACGCCCCCTTCATCCAGGCCTTGGATGAGCTGGTGCATGGTCAACAAGGCATGGATCTCGCGCTCGCTGAACCACACGCCTGGCAGCTGATGTTGGGTCTGCGCCAGATCGCCCGCCTGGGGCTGCAGCTTGTAGCCGCGGTCAAAAGGGTCCCAAACGATCGGTGCATCCATGCGATCGCGCAGATATTCAAGGTCGCGCTTGAGGGTGGCCAAAGACACACCCAGCTCCGCCAACAGGGTGTCTCGGTCAACGCATCCCCGAAAACGGATCAGCTGCTCGATTTTGTAGAAACGTTCGGTTCGGTCCATCTCAAGTGCTATCTTCTCACCATTGCCCGGCGGGCGCCTGCGATAGAGAGCTGTCTATGCCACTGATTCACGTCCAACTCTTGCGTAAACCCTTGGCCTGTATGGCAGCCATGTTCGCTGCGGGATGGATCGCCGGATGCGCCCAACCCTGGACGCCCGTGGGCAGCGACCGAGACGCCAACGGCTGCAGGCCCTCGGCGGGCTATGCATGGTGCACACAACTGCAGTCTTGCCAACGCCCCTGGGAACTGGCCCGTGAACAAAATTTTGTGAACACCGCAGCGGCTTTTGATGCGTATTGCAAGAACCCTGTCAAGAGCACTGGCAAGCCACCCGGTTGAAAAGCCTGCGCAAAAGCTCGTGAGAAAGCGGGTTATGAAGGGGGGTGGGCCGTGATGCCCGCCTGGGCGGATTGCCATTCATCTCGCCGCGCCAAGCCTTGCCAAAACCAGGCTCCCAGCAAAGGAAGCAGCACAGCGCTGAGCGCAAAGACCGCCCGCAGCGACCCCAGATCAGCAATCCAAGCAGCAGCCACCACCCCCAGTGACTGACCACAAAAAAGACTGGAGGCGAACAGCGAGACTGCCGTGCCTCTCATGGCAGGGTGCATTTGAGTGGCATTGGCTTGCAAGGTGTTGTGGAGCAAATAAAAGCTCAGTCCACCCAACAAGCAGGCCGCAGGCGCCCAGGACCAGTCGGGCGACCACGCCAAACAGGCCATGGACAAGCCCAGCCCCACACCTCCGCCCAGCGCCATGCCTCTTTCGCCCAGGCGTCGGATGATCCAAGGCGCAAAGACGGCGTAAATCAAGCCCCCCAAACCAAAGAAGGCCATGATGCCTCCTGCGGCCGCCAACGACAATCCGAAGCGCTCGTGCATGTAGGTGGGCACAAAGGTGAACCCGGCCATGGCGATGGCGCCCTCCAGCGCCACGGTGATCAACACCCGTCGAGTCCAGCGCAGCGACACCAAGGTCTGCATCTGTCGAAGCAATCCTGGCGATGGGATGTGGCCCTTCGCTGTCGATGCCTGCCCCGCTGAACCCGCTGAAGGACCCCGCAGTTGACGGCCCGTCCAAAACAAGGCCAAGCTCGCCGCGCCAAACAGCACCGCCAATACCGCGAAAACCCATTGCCATCCCCACGCCTGTGCAATGACACCACCGAGCCACTGCCCAGCCACCATGCCTGAGATGGTGGCCAACAAGAGCCGAGACAAGGCCACCTGTCGCCTTTCGTAGGTGACCGTGTCGCCAATGTGGGCCAGACTCAATGGCACGATGCCGCCTCCGGCCGCACCGGCCAGCACACGGCCCGCGATGATGGCATCCAAAGAATCGCTCAAAGCGATGCCCACATTGGCACAGGCGCAAGCCATCACGGCCCAGCCAATCACCCGCGGCTTGCCCAGACGGTCGCCCAAAGGACCGAGGAAGAACTGCATCACCCCGTAGGCAATGGCAAAGCCCGAAATCGTCTGCGCCGCCGCGCTGGTGGTGGCCGAAAACCCAGAAGCCAGGGCCGGCAACACCGAGTCGCAGGCTCGCATCGAAGCCATGCTGGCAAAACCCGCCAGACCGATGGCCATGAGCTGCGCACGAATTTGCGAGGTGAGTGTGGACGTGGACACGACCTTTACCAGTCGCCCCCCAAAGCACGGATCAGGAAGACACAAGCCACCAGGGTTTGGCCCTGCAGTTGCGCCACCTGGCGTTCGCTGGCCAACAACGCCTGCT
>RFSP01000215.1 GCA_009923895.1 Betaproteobacteria bacterium
CAAGCTGCTGCGGGTGTTGCAAGAGCGCCAGCTCACCCGCTTGGGCGGTCAAACCACCATCGCATTGAATGTGCGCGTGGTGGCGGCCACCAACAAAGATTTGCGTTTGGCCATCGCAGCCAAAGAGTTCCGCGAAGATCTGTACTACCGCATCGCCACCTTCAAGATGCAGCTGCTGCCGCTGGCCAAGCGCCCGGGCGACATCATTCCTCTGGCTCTGCAGGTGTTGCAGCAGCACGGGCCCAAGGGCATTTACTGGCAGCTGCATCCGCACACCCAGGGCATGCTGTTGCAATACGCCTGGCCGGGCAATGTGCGCGAGCTGGAAAACGTGATGCGACGCGCCATGGTGTTGTGCGTGGACGGACTCGTCATGCCCCAACACCTGATGTTTGATGACTGGGCGGCGGTGGAAACGCAACGCGAAATGGAGCCTGTGGTGACGCTCACACCGGCCATAGCACCCACACCGCCCATGCCCATCGTCCCCACTGAAATCGCCTCCATGGAGCCGGCGCTGCCCAATGACTTGCACCATGCCGTGCGTCTGAATGAACACCAATTGATCATGGCCACCATTGCCTCGTCGCCCAGCCGGCAAGAGGCCGCCAAGCGCCTGGGCATCAGCCCTCGCACCTTGCGCTACAAGTTGGCGCAGATGCGCGAGATGGGTCTGCCCATGAGCCCCATGGCTCAAGCCGCTTAAAGAATTGAGGGCGAATCATGATTGAAAAAGCCACCTCTCCTGCTTCTATTCAGGCCATGTTGCAAACGCTGCGGGCTTATCAAGCCGAGGCCTCGACCAGTTTGGACACGCCTGCCGGCGTGGCAGGTGCATCCGAGGGCGCACAACCCGTTGCCAAGCCCGGTGGGTTTGGCCAGTTGGTGACCAATGCCATTGGCCAGGTCAATGACTTGCAAATGCAAGCCCGGGGCATGCAAGATGCCTATGACCGTGGTGAGCCCATTGCCCTGACCGAGGTGGTCATGGGCATGCAGAAATCGTCCCTTGCCTTCGAGGCCACCTTGCAGGTGCGCAACAAAGTGCTCAAGGCTTATGAGGACATCCTGAACATGCCTGTCTAAAGACAGGACTTTGACGGCATGAATCAGGAAAGATGATCGGAGTACGTTGATATGGCCACCGCCACTTTGAACTCAGGACCCGCCGCAGGCACCGCGCCAGATGCCGCAGGCGCTGCACCGGCGTCTACCGGCACTGCCTTGGCCACCACCGGGGCTGCAGCGGCTCCTGCGGCCAATGCGCCCGCTTCCACTGCCCTGGTGGGTTGGCGCAGTGCCGCCTTGACCGAGACCGTGCGCAATGTGCTCATTCAGCCCACGGTGCGCCGCTCTTTGCCTTATGTGGCCGTGGCGGTGATGTTGATCATCTTTGCCATGGTGTATGCCTGGATGGAGGCCACGCCCTACCGTCCGGTGATGCCTGGATTGCAAGAGTCCGATCAGCAAGCCGCCTACGAGGCTTTGCGGGGGGCTGATTTCAAGCCCAAGATCGACGCGCAAACCGGACAGCTCACGGTGCCCAGCACCCGATACCACGAGGCCCGCATTTTCTTGGCTGCTCAAGGCCTGCCCAAAGCCGGTGTGACCGGACTGGATGCGCTCAAAGACCAATCGTCGATGACGACGAGCCAATTCATGGAGCAGGTGAAGGTGAACGCGGCCATGGAGCAAGAGCTGGCGCGCACCATCATGCAAATTGGCACGGTGCAAAGCGCACGCGTGCATCTGGCCACCCCCAAGCAAAGTGTGTTTGTGCGAGACCGCACGCCGCCCAAAGCCTCCGTGGTGGTGGCGCCTTTTGCGGGGCGCGCTTTGTCGCAGGCCCAAGTGCAGGCCATTGTGCATTTGGTCTCGTCCAGCGTGCCGTATTTGGCGCCTGACAACGTGACCGTGGTGGACAACGTGGGCAAGTTGCTCACGCAAAGCGCTACCGAACTCAAGCTGGGGCTGACCGCCGCACAAGAGCAGCACAAGCAGCAGCTGGAAGAGGTGTATCGCACCCGTATCTTGCAAATCTTGGCTCCCGTGGTGGGAGAGGCCAATGTGCGCTCGCAGGTGAACCTGTCGCTGGATTTCACCCAGATTGAAAGCACCACCGAAGACTTTGACAACCGAGACAAAGGGCCCAAGACCCGCTCCGAGGTGTTGGCTGAAGACCGGGGTCAGAAGCTGGAGGCCGGGGGCGTGCCAGGATCGCTGTCGAACACACCGCCTGCCGCCACAACGGCCAGCACCAACACGCAGGCCGATACCAACAAGGGCCAGACCGACAGTGCGGCCACTTTGAGCAGCCGCGCCACGCGCAACTATGAGATTGACCGCACCGTGCGGCATGTGCGCAACGCCACCGGCGGCGTGCAAAAGGTGAGCGTGGCCGTGGTGGTCAATGAGCGCCCTGCGCCTGCCCCTGCTGCCGGCGCTGCGCCTGACCCCAATGCGCCCAAGACGGTGGCTTACACGCCCGAAGAGTTGGAAAGCATGCAGCAGCTGGTGCGCGGCATTGTGGGCTTTAACGAGCAACGCGGTGACATCGTGTCGGTGGTGCCGGCCAAATTTGAGCCACCGGCGCCGATGGAAAGCATCCCTTGGTACATTGAAGACAAGGTGCAATCGGGCATCAAGACGGCGCTGATTGCTCTGAGCTTTATCATCTTCATGATGGTGGTGGTGCGACCTGTGATGCGCATGCTCACCGGTGCCGACGCTGCCGCCGAGGCCGAAGCCGAGAAGGCCAAACAAATGCTGGGCGATGGCGAGCTGAGCGACGAAGACAAGCGCATGATCCAGATTGGCGAGGGCGAAACCTTGGAAGAAATCAAGGCCAAGCTCAAACCCAAGAAGTCCGCCATCTCGGCCGACATGCTGGACACGGCCAACACCTACGACGACAAAGTGGCCCTCATCCGCATGCTGGTGGCCGAGGATTCCGCCCGCGTGGCCAACGTGCTGAAGAACATGATCAAGGTCAGCTAAGGCTGTACCGGGAGCAACACCATGGCAGAAAAAGACGAAAAAGCCAAAGACGGCAAAGACGCCAAGGGCAAAGACGGCAAGGACGCCAAGACGGGGCCGGGTGATTCCGACATCGTCATCACCGACGCCCTCAAGGTGGAGTTGGATGCGCTGTCGGGCACGCAAAGAGCGGCTGTGTTGATGCTGCTGTTGGGCGAGCAACAGGCCTCAGAAATCATCCGCTACATGAACCCGCGTGAGGTGCAGGCCTTGGGCGGCGCCATGGTGTCGGTGTCAGACCTGTCGCAAGAGGCCGTGAACGTGGTGCTCGATGATTTCGTGGCCACCCTCAAGCGCCAGACCAGCTTGGGTTTGGGCACCGGCGACTACGTAGAAAAGGTGATGAAGCGCGCGCTTGGCGAAGAAAAAGCCGCATCGGTCTTGGGCCGCATCATGCCGGGCCAGGGCAGCAAGGGCTTGGAGATCTTGAAGTGGATGGATGCCCGCTCCATTGCCGACATGATCCGCGGCGAACACCCGCAGGTGATCGCCATCATTTTGTCGGTGCTGGAATACGACGTGGCAGCCGACGTGATGAGCTTTTTGCCCATCGAAGCCCGCCCAGAAATTTTGCAACGGGTGGCGAGCTTGGAGACGGTGCAGCCTTCTGCC
>RFSP01000216.1 GCA_009923895.1 Betaproteobacteria bacterium
GCCTCGGGCATTGATGACCACGTTGACGCCTTCTCGCACCAGCGCCTGCGCGCACCCTTTGCCCAGCCCTTTGCTGGAAGCACACACCACCGCCCATTTGCCCGCAATTCCCAAGTCCATGCCGTCTCTCCTTGCTCAGTGGCTCCATTGTCGCCTTGCCAGGGTCAACGCGCTCGAGCGAGCAGCCATACCCCCCAGAGCACCAGCGCAGCGCCCAGCACCACCCAGGGGGTGAAGGGCTCATTCAAGATCCACACCCCCAGCACCACGGTCGACAAAGGACCCACCATTCCCGCTTGGGCACTGGCGGCTGCACCAATGCGCTCAATGGCGAACATGACCAGCAAGATGGGCAAGACGGTACACGCCAGGGCGTTGATCACGCTCAGCTGGATGACTGCGGGGTCGACCTCCCAGGCCGAGGTCAAAGGGCGCAGCAACAAAAACTGAACGATGCAAAAGACACTGGCCCAGGCCGAGGCCCACCCCGTCAGTCGCAGAGGGCCAAGCCGACGCACTTCTTCGCCACTGAACACCAGATACAGCGCGTAAGTGATGGCGCTGATGAAGATGAGCCCCACACCGGGCAAGACACTCCACCCGGCCCACTGCACCTCGTGTCCAAACACCACCAACACGCCCGCATAGCTCACGGCCATGGCCCAGAGTTGTTTGGCCAGGACCGGGCGCCCCGTGATGAACCACCCCAGCAACAACACCAAAGTGGGGTTGAGGTACAGAATCAGCCGCTCCAGGCTGGCGCTCACATATTGCAGCCCCAAAAAGTCCAAAAAGCTCGAGAGGTAGTAGCCGCAAAATCCCAGGGCACACACCACGCGCAAGTCGCGCCCGGTCATCGGCTCTCGGCCCCGGCCGCCCCACCAAGCAATGATCAAAAACAAGGGCAGCGCCAGCAACATGCGCCACATGATGAGCGTGACGGCATCCACCTGGTAGCGGTAGGCCAGCTTGACAATGATGGCCTTGCCAGAGAACGCGACGGCACCGGCCGCAGCCAAAGCCACGCCCACGCCATGACGGCGCAGGCGTTGACGCTCAGCGAGATCGGACGCCGTCAAAACCCGGCTGCCTGGCCGTCGCGCCGAGGGTCACTGGCCGCGGCATAGCCCTCGATGGCCGGGTCCCCCAGACGCCAGATGAATTGGCCGGCGCCATAGTCTTGGTAGCTGTCGTTGAACGACTCCACCCGATGACCCAAGTCGCGCAGGCCCTGCACCGTCTGGGCGTTGAATCCGTTTTCCGTGTGGACCTTGCCGGCGTTGACACGCCAACGCGGCGCATCGCAAGCCGCTTGCGGATTTTGTTGGTAGTCCAGCATGCGAATGACGGTTTGCATGTGACCTTGCGGCTGCATGTCACCGCCCATGACGCCAAAGCTCATGACCGGTGCGCCTTGATGGGTCAAGAAGGCCGGAATGATGGTGTGGAAAGGTCGCTTGCCGGGGCCCACAAGATTGGCGCTGGTGGGATCCAGGGTGAAGCAATGACCTCGGTTTTGCAGGCTCAAGCCATAGCCAGGCACCACCACGCCCGAGCCAAAGCCCATGTAATTGCTTTGAATGAAGCTCACCATCATGCCCTGCTCATCGGCTGCCGTGAGGTAGATGGTGCCCCCTTTGGGCGCATGCCCTGGCCCGAAGTCTTGCGCGCGCTTGGGGTCGATCATTCGGGCGCGCTCGGCCAAGTAACCATCGTCGAGCATTTGCTCGGGGGTCAACGTCATGGTCTTGGGCTCACCCACGTACTTGTAGACGTCTGCAAAAGCGAGTTTCATCGCCTCGATTTGCAGGTGTTGCGATGCCAACCCATCCACCGGCATGGACGCGATGTCGAATTTCTCCACGATGCCCAGCGCAATCAGCGCTGCAATGCCTTGGCCGTTGGGCGGGATCTCGTGCAAGGTGTAGCCCCGGTAATCGCGCGAGATGGGGGTCACCCATTCGGGTTGGTAGGCGGCCATGTCGGCTGCCGTCATGGCGCCCCCATGGGCCTTGGCATAGGCCTCCACTGCCGCGGCAATTTCTCCCCGGTAAAACGCCTCGCCCTGGGTTTGTGCAATGAGGCGCAAGGTCTTTGCAGCCGCGGGCAACGAGAAGCGCTCGGCCACATGCGGCGCGCGACCGTGCGGCAAGAAAGCTTGCGCGAACCCCGGCTGAGAGGTGAGCTCCGACAACCCGGCCGCCGCAGTCCATTTGTGCTGCACGATCACCGGCACCGCGTAGCCGCGCTCGGCCACCTCGATGGCCGGGGCCATCAGGTCGGCAAACGGCAACTTGCCATAGCGCTTGTGCATGGCCACCCATCCAGCCACAGCCCCAGGCACCGTCACGCTGTCCCAACCGCGCTTGGGTGGGGTGGTGGCTTCCTTGCCGTATTTGCGGTGAAAGTACTCGGGGGTCCAGGCTTGCGGCGCGCAGCCCGAGGCGTTGAGCCCTTGCAGTTGCTTGCCGTCCCACAAGATGCAAAACATGTCTGAACCCAGGCCGTTGCTGCAAGGCTCTACCAGGGTCATCATCGCCGCTGCGGCGATGGCCGCATCCACGGCGGACCCACCTTGTGAAAGCACCTTGAGGCCGGCCTGCGCCGCCAGCGGGTGAGACGTGGACACCACATTGCGAGCAAAGACTGGCGAGCGCTGGCTGGGATAGCCGGCCGACCAGTTGAAAGCATGGTTCATGTTGAAAGACACCTTTTGCACTTGGATAGTAGACACGTCGAAAAGGCCGAGCCGACGCCAGCCACAGTCTAAAGCGCCGGAGGCAGATCCGCTCCAAACTCGGCCACGTAGCGACGCAGCACGGGCGGGCGTGAGTCCTGATGAAACTTCAGCCGTTCATCTCGCAACTCGGCATCAAAGGCCGTGAAGCGCTGCAGTCGCCGCTGGTGCTCCAGCCAATTTTCGTCAACGAAGTATTCCACATACCGCCCAGGGTGCGAGGTGTCTTTGAACAAGCCCCATGACAAGGCGCCCTGACGCAGTCGGGCACGGCGTGTACGTTCCATCACTTCCACAAAAGCGGCGGCTTGAGCAGGATCGATACGGTATTCGATGGTGACCATGACCGGCCCTTCTTGGGGGTCAATGGGAATCACAGGGTCCGGCTGCTCGGGCCCGCTCACTGGCGTGAAGTCGATTTCGGCACTGCCTTCCACCGTCAACTTGCGCGTGGCACCCCACACCACCAGGCCATAGGCGGCGGCCGCCAGCACGGCCGTGCGCACATCGGTCAAACCAGCCACCTGTCCCCAGACCAAGGACCCCGCAGCGGCTCCACCCATCAGCGCCATTTGATAAGTGGCCATGCCGCGGGCACGCACCCAATCGGGCATGGCGGTCTGTGCGGCAACGGCCAAGGAGTTGGCCACCGAAATCCAGGCCATGGCTCTGGGGGTCGTAGTAGGTGTAGCTCTGGACAGTAAAGCCAGCACTTTCGAAGACCCCCCGGTGGTTTTCCCAGGTCGGGTCACTGATGGCGACTCGGCTATCCGGGCAGAGTCGGCGAAGGTATTCCGCCCCCACCCGAAGCCCCCCGGTTCCACCTAAGGCGTCAATGGTCACGACCCGACCGCTTGCAAGCACGGGACTATTGGCGCCAAAAAGCAGTGCTTG
>RFSP01000217.1 GCA_009923895.1 Betaproteobacteria bacterium
CCGTGACAGCGGCCGATCCAAAGGCTTTGGCTTTGTGGAAATGCAGTCGGATCAAGCCGCGCAAGCTGCCATCCGCGGCCTGCATGGTCAACGCATGGACGGCCGCGACATCGTCGTCAACGAAGCACGCCCGCGCGAAGAGCGTCCGGGCGGCTTTGGCGGGGGCCGTCGGGCTTACTGATTTGACAGGGGCCTTGTATCAAGGCCCCGTCATGCGCGATGCGCTTGATGCCAAGCGCGCGCGTCGCTGACATCTTGTGCAATGCCGGCCTTTAAGGCCTCCAGCGACTCGTACTTGCGCTCATCGTGCAGCTTGTGCGTGAGCTCCACCTGCACACACTGGCCATAGCCTCCGTCTGGACCCAGCGCCGCTGGCCATTCCAGACAATGCACTTCCAACAACAGCCGACCTGCATCTTCGACGGTGGGGCGGACTCCCAGGCTGGCCACGGCGGGCAATGCCTGTGGCGTGAGTCCATGCACGCGAGCCACGAAGATCCCCATGGCGGCTGAGCGTTCATAGCGCAAACGCAGATTGAGGGTTCGAAACCCCAATTCGCGACCGAGCTTGGCACCATGAATGGTGCGGCCACTTAACGCGTAGGGCCTGCCCAGCAGCGTGCCCGCTTGAGTCATGTCACCGGCAGCCAATGCGCTGCGCACGGCCGAGCTGGACACCCGCAATCCGTGGACCTCGTAGCTCATCATCCGAGCCACTTCAAAACCCAAGGTGGTGCCTTGGGCATCCAGCAAGGCATAGTCGCCCGCGCGTTTGGCGCCATATCGAAAATCGTCGCCCACCAGCACGTACCGAGCTCTCAGGCCTTCTTGCAGCACGCGGTGGATGAAGTCTTGAGGGGGCAGCGAAGCCAAAGCCTCGTCAAACCGAAGCACCACCACGCGGTCGATGCCACAACGCTTGAGTTCCAGCACGGCGTCTCTCAGGGTCGACACCCTGGCCGGTGCCATGTCGGCCTTGCCCAGCCGACGGGCGAAAAAATCCCGGGGGTGAGGCTCAAAGGTGACCACGCAGCTGGGCAATTGACGGTGGCGCGCCTCGTTGATGAGCAGCGCCAGCATGGCTTGGTGTCCTCGGTGGACCCCATCAAAATTGCCGATGGTCAGCGCACAAGGCGTGCGCATATGAGCCGGCGGAAGACCGCGAAAAACCTGCATAGACGCAGATTATCGTGCCACCGCAGGCGACCACGGATGAGGCGCCCAGCACCATTGGCCGGGCGCGAGCCCCTCGGGCAAGGTCAGCTCGCCAATGGCGCTTCGATGCAAGGCGTCCACACGGTTGCCCGCAGCGGCCACCATGCGCTTGACCTGGTGGTATTTGCCCTCGGTCAGTGTCATGCGCAGATGGTGGTCACTCACCCGCTCGCAGGCTTGCGCGCGCACCGGGGTGGGGGCATCGTCCAGCACCACGCCCGAGCACAGCGCGTCCACCAGAGCCTGAGAGATCGCATGCCGCGTGGTCACTTCGTAGACCTTTGGCACATGGTGCTTGGGCGAGGTCAACCGGTGAATGAGTGCGCCATCATCGGTGAGCAGCAGCAAGCCCGTGGTGTCCTCGTCGAGTCGACCCACAGGTTGCACGCCAGCGCCACTGCGCAACCGCAACGGTGCAGGCAACAGGCTCATCACGCTGGGATGGTGACGGGGTTTCATGGAGCATTCATAGCCCGCGGGCTTGTGCAGCATCACCAAGGCCTTGGCATGAAAGGGCCAAGGGCGTCCTTCGACCTCAAACACCAAACCCTCGGTGGTGAACTCTTCATCGGGGTCTTCGCAAACCCGCCCGCCAATGTGCACCGTGCCGGCCAGAACGCGGTGCTCGCACTCGCGGCGGGTGCCAAAGCCCTGACTGAACAAAATGTGCGACAGCCGCATAGACGGACGATGAATCCTCAGCCCTTGGCCAAATCACTCCATGCGGGCAGGCCGGGCGTGCGATCGGAGGTGGCTGCCCATATGGCATTGCGGATGGCACGTGCCACGGCTTCGGCCGCCATGGCCCCCAGTGCACTCATGTCTCCTGGCAGACCTGCTTTCCCCGTGGAGATCGCAAAGAGCGTGTCTCCGTCGTTCATGGTCAGGGGATTGACTGCGCGAGACAAGCCATGGTGTGCCAGGGAGGCGAGTTTGTTGGCCTGGGCCTTGGTGAGCGCCGCATCGGTGGCGACCACGCCGATGGTGGTGGCCATGCCTGTCATGAGCTTGGCTGGGCCTTCACCGGCCAGCAGCGCCGCCTGTGCGCCCGCGAGCTCGCGTCCATTGGCGGTGCGCGCACCGGCCAGCACGTGGCCGTCTTCGCTCATCACGTCACCAATGGCGTTGACCGCCATGAGCGCGCCAACCGTGATGGCGCCGACCTTGACCGACGCCGTACCCAGCCCGCCTTTCATGGCGCGCTCCACGCCGAACAATTTGCCCACCGTGGCGCCTGCGCCCGCGCCTATGCAGCCCTGCGGGCTGGGGCCTCCTTGGGCTGCTTCGCAAGCCGCATAGCCCGATGACGCGTTGGGTCGAACGCGCGCATCTCCCACCCACAGGTCAAACAACACCGCCGCAGGGACGATGGGGACCTGTGCCGGGCCAACCTTCAAGCCCCGCCCGTGTTCTTCCAGCCACTGCATGACGCCATCAGCCGCTGCCAGCCCAAAGGCACTGCCGCCGGTGAGCAGCACGGCATGAATGCGATCGACGACGTTATCTGAATGCAGCAAGTCGGTTTCACGGGTGCCGGGTGCGCCGCCGCGCACATCCACGCCACACACCGCCGGTGGATCGCACAGCACCACGGTGCAACCCGTGGGACGTTCTTTGAGGGTGTGGTGTCCCACCTGCAGCCCCGCCACATCGGTGATGCAACCGGGTGATGGGCGGGCCTGGGCCGGCTTCAAGCGAAGACCCCCGCCGTCTCGCGCATGCGCTCGCTCACCTCGCCCAAGTGGTGCATGGTGTCGCCCCACGCCATCTCCAACATCGTCAAGCGCTTGAAGTAATGACTGGCCACGTATTCATCGGTGACTCCAATGCCTCCGTGCATTTGGATGCATTCCTGACCCACTTGCCGCATGCTGCGGCCCAATTGCACCTTGGCCTGCGACAGCGCACGGCGGCGTGAGGCTGCAGGCTCACCCAACTTCAGGCTTGCGTAGTAGCTCATGGAGCGCGCCAATTCCAACTGCATCTTGACGTCAGCCATGCGGTGGCGCAGGGCTTGGAAACTGGCAATCGGCACACCAAATTGCTTGCGGGTGTTCAGGTATTCGGCGGTGATGTGCACCAATTGGTCCATCAGGCCCACGGCTTCGGCGCACAACGCGGCAATGCCCACATCGGCGGCGCGCTCCATGGCCTCAAGGGCCTCTGACATCAGCAACACCGCCGGTGTGTGTGACAGCGTCACTTCGGCCGCCCGAGCACCATCTTGCGTGGGATAACCGCGCACTTGCAGGCCTGGAGCGCCTTTTTCTATCAAAAAGAGCCCAATGCCCGAGCGGTCGTTGGGGGCACCGCTGAGTCGTGCCGCGATCAAGAACGCGTCGGCCTCATCCCCTGCAGGCACCACGCTTTTGATGCCGGTGAGCAGGTGGGAGTGGGGAGACCCTGAGGACGAG
>RFSP01000218.1 GCA_009923895.1 Betaproteobacteria bacterium
CGGTGTACAGCCCCGTGGGTACCACTTGAGCAGCCTGCGTATTGAGGTAGTACGGCACCGAAATGGAGGCGGAATACACCGTGGACGACCCAAAATTTACCTGCCCCCGAAGTCGAGTGCCTGTGGTGCCCGACACATTGGACCACGCCGATGTCAACGCCGTGTTCTGCCACAAGGCGTAGTTGAGAAATGAAGAGCCGGTGCTCAGCTTGGCCCGGCTTTGCGAGCCTTGCAGATTGAGTCCACCGTCCACACCAAGCGCAAAGTACACCAGGGTGGCATCAGAGGATTTGGTGCGCGCGCAGGTGACTGTGACACTTCCGGTGGTGGACCAGCCGGTGGTCTGCTCACTGGCATATCCGGTGACGCTGACCCCGCTGGTGGAGGCCGAGCATGAGACCGCACCGAGCGCTTGATCTGCATGCAGACCAAGCGTTGCCAGCACAGTCCATGCGAAGAAATTGCAAGGCTTGGGACTCATGGCGCCAACCTCGAGCAGGCAAAGGGACCCAGTCGGGGCAGGTCGTTCGGTGGGCCCGCTGGCAGCTCCACCGTGACCTCGCAAGCACCCTCGCTCCAGCGCAATCGCAGCCGGTTGTGGCGGGCCAACCCGCTCACAAATGCCTCGCCTCGGCGGGCGGTGAAGAACGCTTTGTCGTCGCCTTCGAGTTCCACCTTGGCACCGGCTGGCACAGGCTGGCCGTCATCCAAGACAAATCGCAAGACGGCGGCGCGCCCTGTGCGCACAGGAAACCGCACGGCCGTTGCGCCGCGCCAAGCGGGTACCGCCGTCTGCTCGATGCTGTCGAGTTCGGCGCTCAGCGGGACGTCATTGGGGTCGAGCCGGATCGCGTTTCCTTGGAACGGCAACAGACCTGAGACCAAGGCGAGTCCATTCTCGTTGGTGCGTGTTTTGGGGCTTCCATGGACCAAGACACCCACGTCCGGGTATCCACGCACCTCCACCAGGGCATAACTGCCTTGCAGTTTTCGCGATGCGAAGGCATGGCCCTCCAAAACCACCAACGACCCCATGGCCGTAAGCCGTCCGGCTCGTGACTGCGGCTTCGCACTCATCTCCACCCCCAGGTCCAGGTTATCGCGCTGCACTGTCATGCCCCCTTCCACAAACTCTTGCTGCGACCGGCGTCCCGCCAAGGCACGCCAACCGACCCCCGTCTCATCGCCCACCGGACGGGTCCAGCCGGCATAGCCTTCATGCCGCCCCCGGGATGCATTCCATTGGGCAGTGACCAGATCACGCGTCGAGGCTTTGGCCGAAGGCGGGGCCAATGGGAAGATCAGTGACACGTTCAGAGAGTGGCCTGAGGAGGACCCGGTCAAACGGGTGGCATTGATCAACAAGGTCCCGCGCTGCGCGACCGGCTGGGCCCAAGCCGCACTGAATGTCGAGGTGGGCTCGCCAACTGCAGGTTGAAGACGTGCCATTTGCAAGCCCAGGCTCTGACCCTCACCGACGGACCATCGATAGTGCATCGAAGCCTCGCTGCGGTAAGGACGGTCTGTGGCCGTCATGCCCAACTCGCGGAAGGCGACGTCGCTGACATTCCATCGCAGCCCCATGCCATGTGTTCGGCCCTGTCGCTCGAGCGCCAAAAGCCAGGCCCGCCCGGTGCCCGTTGTGGCGTCTTGGCTCCACGCACTGCCGAGCTGCAACGCCCAGGCATTCCAAGCGCTGGCGTTCAACCCCAGTGCGGCCTGACGAACCGCTGCGGACCATTGCGCGCGCGCTTCGGCGGTGAGTGTGTCGGTCCAGCCCCGTCTCAGCAAGGCAGAGACCACGCGGTCTCGGTAATCGGCATTTTCTGAGGCGATGTTGAATCGCAGACGGCCCACGTCCAAGCTGCCTTCGGACAAGCCAGGGGCCAGCAAGGTCGGCGATGACGCAAAGGGCCGCACGATGACGGTCTCGCGTCCCAAGACATCGCGCACCACCACCCTTGCCTCACCCGTGCCTGTCAGCGGACTCAAGTTTTCCAAGGTGAAGGGGCCGGCGGGGACCTGCAAGGTCTGCCTCAAGGCCTCGTTGACATAGAGCTCGACCGTGCTGGGCAGGTTGGCCGCACCGTTGAACGTGGGAACCGGCTGAGCCACAAACCCCGGAGTCAGCCCGAAGTTGGTCCCCAACTGCACACCACCGAAATAAAACGTACGGCCCCACATGGAGGCGGCAGAGCGGTTGTCACCCAATCGCAAGGTGAGATGGTGTCGCGGGAAGTCATGCGTCCAGGTGGACTCCAGGCGACGCCAGGAAGTGGGGTTGGTCGTCGAACTCCCCACCAAATTGCGACCCACGTGGCTGGTGGTGAACACGCCCATCGCAGAACCGAAGCCCAATTCCATGAGCGCACCGGTGTCCCTCTGTGGGCCTGAACCTTCCTGAAAATTCACCGCATGCGAGAGGTCATAGTTGAGAAACAACGAGGGCATCTGCGGCGTGAGGGACCATCGGCGAATCGAATCCTCCTGAATGCGGGTGCCGACGAAGGCCGATGCAGCGAATTCCAGGTCCAACGATTGTTGTCCCCCATCAAATCGGGCCCGATAGCCCGGCAACGTGAACAGGGGCCACCAGGTCTGGCCTGAAAACTGGATGGGCTTGTCGGTGCCGCTGTGTTGCAAGCGCCAGGACCTCAAGGCCTCTTGAGTGGCGAACCACTCCCCTTCCCACTGCAACAATGGCCACGTCCCTGCCGATACGCGATTGACGACCACTTCCACCGGGCGCAGAGCGGGTGCCTGCGCCGCCCACCCACTGCCCACCAACATCATCCACACCGACCCGCCCATTGCCACGATGGACAAGATCCGCCACCAAACGCGCTGCATGCCCAAGCCCCCGCCCCAATCTGAACCCATTACCACCCAAACGTTTGCGTCTTGCCGTCGTCAAACCACACGGTCAATTCGAGTTCGCCAGCAGAGGGCAAAGCTGGCAGAGGGGACTCCGCCGCCTTGAGCACAAAGTCGCGTTGAGAACCCGACAAGAGGTAGGCGCTGGTCTGCGTCGATGCACGGATCTGCCCCGCCTGCTTGAGCTCGAGTCGGCGGACCTGGGCGTGAGCGGTACCCTGATTGAGGCAGCGAATGACGCCACTTTCTTGGCCTTCAGCCTGCTTGCACTCGATGGCATGGCGTGCGCCGGGGGGCGTGATGAACACCGGCAGACTCAACACCAGGGCAATGGGCAGTTGAACGGTGCCCGTGGCCACTGCGGTGGCTTCAGGGATCTCACGAACGAGCAATCGGTAAGTGGACTGGCGAGTGGGATCGCGCGGACTCAACAAGGCCAAGCGCACCACTTGCCTGGAGCGGGGCGGCATCTTCAAACTCGGGGGCGCGACGATCAGATCTTCTGTGGGTCTGAGCCGATCGGCGCCTTGGGCGTCTTGATCCCACTGGAATAAATCAGCTTGCAAGGCCACTTCGGCATCACCGTCATTGGTGAGCGTGAGTGCGACTGCGCGATCCCGAGGTTCAAAGACCAACCGAACAGGAGAGACTGAGAAGGCGCCCGCTTGGCAGGCCTGGCTCAATGACATGGCTGTGAGACACAACATGGTCTGCAACACCATGGGCAGACGACGGATACGCTGAAAAT
>RFSP01000219.1 GCA_009923895.1 Betaproteobacteria bacterium
GGCCACGGGCGGAGCAGGGCGCATTTATGCGGCCAGCACCAACGCCTTCATCAACACCGGCGACGGCTTGGGCATGGCCGCGCGTGCGGGCATCCCGCTGGAGGACATGGAGTTCTGGCAGTTCCACCCAACCGGTGTGGCCGGAGCGGGTGTGCTGCTGACCGAAGGCTGTCGTGGTGAGGGCGCCATCTTGCGCAACTGCAATGGCGAGCGCTTCATGGAGCGTTATGCGCCCACGCTCAAAGACCTGGCGCCGCGCGACTTTGTCTCGCGCTGCATGGACCAGGAAATCAAAGAAGGCCGTGGCTGTGGTCCCAACAAGGACTACATCCAGCTGGACATGACCCACCTGGGCGCTGAGACCATCATGAAGCGCCTGCCCAGCGTGCTCGAGATTGGTCACAACTTTGCCAACGTGGACATCACCAAGGAGCCGATCCCTGTGGTGCCCACCATCCATTACCAAATGGGCGGCATTCCCACCAACATCCACGGCCAGGTGGTGGCGCCCAAGAACGGCGACCCCAACACCGTGGTGCCGGGTTTGTATGCCGTGGGCGAGTGCGCTTGCGTCAGTGTCCACGGTGCCAACCGCTTGGGGACCAACTCGCTGTTGGACCTGTTGGTCTTTGGCCGCGCAGCGGGGCTGCACATTGTGGAGTCGATCTCGCACACCAAGAACCATCGCGATCTGCCGGCCGATGCGGCCGATCTGTCCCAGGCCCGCTTGGCGCGCTTGGACAGCAGCACCTCGGGCGAATACGCACAAGACGTGGCCAACGACATTCGCACGGCCATGCAGGCGCACGCTGGCGTGTTCCGCACGCAGGCCAGCATGGACCAAGGCGTGAGCGAAATTGCAGCCCTGCGCGAGCGCGTCAAAAACATCACGCTCAAGGACAAGAGCCAAGTGTTCAACACGGCTCGCATTGAGGCGCTGGAGGTGGAAAATCTCATCGAGGCGGCTCAGGCCACCATCGTGTCAGCCGCAGCACGTCATGAGTGCCGGGGTGCTCACACCGTCAAAGAGTATGAGCGCGGTGCCGATGACCCAGAGTTTCCGCTGGGTCGCAATGACCGTGAATGGATGAAGCACACGCTGTGGGACTCGGCCACCAACAGCTTGAGCTACAAGCCCGTGAAGCTCAAGCCGCTCACTGTGGAATCGGTGCCACCCAAGGTCCGCACGTTCTAAACCCTTGAATCACTTGCCTACGGAAGCCCTCTCAACATGAGCAAGCGTACGTTTCAAATTTATCGCTACGACCCCGATCAAGACGACAAGCCTCGCATGCAGACCTTTGAGGTAGAGCTCGACGGTTCTGAGCGCATGCTGCTGGACGCCCTGATGAAGCTCAAGGCCCTGGACCCCACCATCAGTTTCCGGCGCAGCTGCCGCGAAGGCGTGTGTGGGTCTGACGCCATGAACATCAATGGCAAGAACGGCTTGGCTTGCTTGACCAATATGCGCACCCTGCCTCAAACGGTGGTGCTCAAACCCCTGCCCGGATTGCCCGTCATCCGCGATCTGATCGTGGACATGACGCACTTCTTCAAGCAATACCACTCCATCCGGCCCTATCTCATCAACGAGACGTTGCCGCCTGAAAAAGAGCGCTTGCAATCTCCTGAGGAGCGCGACGAGCTCAACGGGCTGTATGAATGCATTTTGTGCGCAAGTTGCTCCACCAGCTGCCCGAGTTTCTGGTGGAACCCCGACAAGTTCGTGGGCCCGGCGGGCCTGTTGCAGGCGTATCGCTTTATTGCCGACAGCCGTGATCAGGCCACCGGTGAGCGACTGGATAATTTGGAAGACCCCTACCGCTTGTTCCGCTGCCACACCATCATGAACTGTGTGGATGTGTGTCCCAAGGGTTTGAACCCCACACACGCCATTGGAAAAATCAAGGAGCTGATGGTGCGCCGCGCGGTCTGACGACCCTGCGTTCACCGGATGACTGTCTAAGCCATGGAATCGTTCCTGGATGCAAGATCGCTCAGCAAGCTGAAGTGGCGTTGTCGCCGAGGCTTGTTGGAGAATGACTTGTTCATTGAACGATTCTTTCAACGTCAAGGTGAGTCCATCACCGTGTCACAGGCTCAAGGCCTGAGCGCGCTGACGGAATTGGCTGACAACGACCTGCTTGATCTGCTGTTGGCTCGCCGTGAACCCGATGGCGAGATCGATCGCCCCGAAGTCCACGAAGTGCTTGCGATGTTGCGCACCCCTGGTGCCCCCTCGATACGTCCCGAAGAAAGGCCCTTGCCATGATCCCCTCCGAAGTCAAAGCCACACTGTCGTTCTCTGACGGCAGCCCCTCGGTCGACTTGCCTTTGTACAAAGGCAGCATCGGTCCTGATGTCATCGACATTCGCAAGCTCTATGGCCAAACGGGTAAGTTCACTTATGACCCCGGGTTCTTGTCGACCGCGTCGTGCCAGTCGGCCATCACCTACATTGACGGTGACAAGGGCGAATTGCTCTACCGCGGCTACCCCATTGAGCAGTTGGCACAGCAGTGCGACTTCTTGGAAGTTTGTCATTTGCTTCTGTACGGAGAGTTGCCCAACGCCGAGCAAAAGCCGGCGTTCACGCATTTGGTGACCCATCACACGATGGTCAATGAGCAGATGCAGTTCTTCCTGCGCGGGTTCCGCCGTGATGCCCACCCGATGGCGGTCATGACGGGTCTCGTGGGCGCGTTGTCGGCCTTCTATCACGACAGCACCGACATCCACAATCCGACGCACCGAGACATTTCTGCCATTCGCCTGATTGCCAAGATGCCGACCCTGGTGGCCATGTCCTACAAGTACGGCATCGGTCAGCCGTACATGTATCCGAAGAACTCCTTGTCCTACACGGCCAACTTCATGCGCATGATGTTTGCCACCCCTTGCGAAGACTACGAGCCCAATGACGTGCTGGTGCGTGCCATGGACCGCATCTTCATCTTGCATGCCGACCATGAGCAAAATGCCTCCACCTCCACGGTGCGTTTGTGCGGCTCATCGGGCACCAACCCGTTTGCAGCGATCGCCGCAGGTGTGGCCTGCTTGTGGGGGCCGGCCCACGGCGGGGCCAACGAGGCCTGCCTGAACATGCTCAACGACATTCAGCAAATGGGCGGCGTGGAGAAGATTGGCGAGTTCATCAAACAAGTCAAAGACAAGAACTCCAACGTCAAGCTCATGGGCTTTGGGCATCGGGTCTACAAAAACTATGACCCGCGTGCCAAGCTCATGCGCGAGACCTGCCACGAGGTCTTGGGGGCTTTGGGTCTGGGCAATGACCCGCTGTTCAAGCTGGCCATGGCCTTGGAGAAGATTGCGCTGGAAGACGAGTATTTTGTTTCTCGCAAGCTCTATCCCAACGTGGACTTTTACTCGGGGATCGTGCAGCGAGCCATTGGCATTCCGGTGCCGCTGTTCACGGCCATCTTCGCGCTGGCGCGCACGGTGGGATGGATTGCGCAGCTCAACGAAATGATCGGGGACCCCGAGTACAAGATCGGTCGTCCGCGTCAGTTGTTTACAGGCGCTGCGCGTCGCGACGTGCCGCCGTTGGCCAAGCGCTGATTAAGC
>RFSP01000220.1 GCA_009923895.1 Betaproteobacteria bacterium
TGGCTGGATCATGGGACTGACGCCGTTCTGCCGCCCTCGATATCCACCCGTCTGATTCCATGGCCCATCGTGCCGGGCCGATGGCATTGGTTACAGGCGGGCTGGGTGGCTCCGCGTTGAGGTCAGGACGTGCCTCTTGGTCTAATGCTGCTGGATGTTGTGCAGCGGCTGGCACAGCGCCTCGATGCGCCCTTCGTCATAGCCCAGGACATCACGCAAGATGTCTTGCGTGTGCGCGCCCACGGCCGGCGCAGGCATGGGGTCTGCAGCTGGCGTGCCCCCAAAGCGAATGGGCAGTTCCACGTTGTAAATCCACCCCACCTCGGGGTGCGGGATGCGTGTAACCAGCTGCCTTGAAGCGGCTTCGGGGGAGCGCAACGCCTGAGCCACCGTGCGAATCTCGCCGCACGGTACGCTGGCCGATCGCATGCGCGGCTGCCAATACGACCAGGGGTGTTGAGCAAACAAGTGGCCAAGCAACGCAATGAGCTCAGCGCGTCTTTTGGCGCGGCCCGCACGGGTGGCCAACTCTGGGTCTTGGGTCAGGTCTGGACGGTCCAGCACCTCCAGGGCCAGGCGTTGAAAGATCTTGTCGTTGCCGCAGATCAGATAGAACGGCTTGTCCTTGGACATGAACTTGCCGGTGGGGCAGCTGTCGGCGCTGATATTGCCTTGTCGCTGAACTTCCTGCCCCGTCATCAAGTGCTGCATGGCCGCATAACCCGTCATGATCAGTGCGTTATCAAACAACGGGACGTCGATGTATTGCCCTTCGCCCGTCTGATGACGGGCTAGCAGGGCACCCAGGATGGCCGTGCAGGCCATGGTCGCGGTTTGGATGTCCACCACAGGCGATTGCGTGCGTACACCATCGCTGTCGCGATGGCCATTCATGTCCATGAACCCGCTTTCGGCCTGGGCAATGGGGTCGAACCCCGAGCGGTCTGCGAATTCGCCTGTGCGACCGTAGGCAGAGACCGAGCAATACACCAGCCGGGGATTGATGGCACGGCACGCTTCGTAGCTCAGGCCAAATTTGTCCATCACGCCCGTGGAGAAGTTCTCCACCAACACATCGGAGACGGCGATGAGGTCGCGGATGGCTTGCAGCCCTTGTGGACTCTTGAGGTCAACGGCCAAACTGCGCTTGTTGCGGTTGCCCCATAGAAACGGGCCCCCTTGTGCGGGCAGATCGTTTCTTACCGGTGGAAAGTGCCGAAAGTCCTCCCCTTTGCCGGGGTTCTCGATTTTGATGACGTCAGCCCCCATGTCGCCCATGATCATGGTGGCAAAGGGGCCGGCCAGAAAGTGGGTGAAGTCGAGAACGCGCAGGCCAGCCAAGGCCAGCGGAGCCTGCGTGTCACGAGGCGCGCGCCAGGGAAATTCTGAACTGGCCGTGGTGGAGTTGTCGATAGACATGTCAGGACATGGAGATGAAAGAGGGGAAAAAGGGCCTCAACGGTGTTGCCACACAGCAGGGCGTTTTTCGGCAAAGGCCACCAAGCCCTCTTCGGCATCGGCCAAGGGCAACAGGTCGTTCAGGTACAGCTGTTCGAGGAGGCCGATACCGCCATCAAATCGCTGCAGCCGGGCTTGGTTCAAGGCGCGCTTGGCCACCGTGAGGACGGGGCGACTCATGCGGGTGTAACGCTCCATGGAATCCCTGCAGGCCTGAAAGAACCCGTCTTCGGGCAGGAGTTGATTGACCACCCCGAGTCGATGGGCTTCGACCCCTGACACGGGCTCGCCGCCAAGCACCCATTCGGCGATCACATTGGGCGGCAAGCGACCTTGCAAGAGCAAGATGCCAGGCATGGGCACCGAGCCCAACTTGATCTCGGGTTGCCCCCACTTGGCTTGCGGGGTGGACAAAATCACGTCACAGGCCAAGGCCAGTTCACAACCGCCTCCGAGGGCGGCCCCATGCACGGCTGCAGCGCAGGGCAGTGGAAAGTTCAGCAAGGTGTGCAAGAGGCGGTGGAACGACTGCATGGCCGCAGCGACCAGTTCGCGTGAGTGGTCTCCCACCGAAACTCCCGCGGAAAAGACGCGTTCGCCTTCGCCACTGAGCATGACCGCTCGCACACGCGCATCGGCCGCTGCCCCGTCCAGCGCCGTTTGCAACTCCGCCATCATGGGAGGATGCAGCACGTTGACCGGTGCCCTGCACAGGTGGATGACGCGAAGCGGACCGTGGTCCTTCACCTGGATGAAAGACTCCGGCATGCTCACTCTTTCTGGAGCTTTTGCTCGCGCACGATGTCGGCCCATCGTTGCGTTTCTTGCTCAACGCGCTTGCCAAAGGCGTCGGGCCCGAGGTAGGTGGGTGTCACACCGATGGCCAGCAGTTGCTCGCGCACTTCAGGCATTTCCAAGGCCTGGTTCACGGCCGCTGCAATCTTTTGCACCACCGCGGCAGGCGTTTGAGCCGGTGCCAGCAGCCCAAACCATGCATCAATTTCGAACCCGGGCACCACATCACCGATGGGGCGCACACCGGGCACGAGAGGCGAGGGCTTGGCGGCTGCCACGCCCAACAGTCGAATCCGACCGGCGTCCACTTGACCCTTGAGGCCGGCATTCAAAGTGGTCATGACCATTTTGACCTCGCCAGAGCTCACGGCCATTTGCGCGGGGCCACCGCCCGTGTAGGGCACGTGCAGCAACTTGATGCCCGCAGCGCGGGCAAAACTCTCCATGGACATGTGACCCAGTGAGCCCACGCCCCCTGCGCTGGCATAGGCCAGGGGCTGCGCTTGCTTGGATGCGAAATCCACCAGGCTCCGAGTGTCGTTGACAGGCATGGCGGCATTCCCAATGAGCACCAACGGCGCGACCACCGCCACGGCCAGCGGTGTCAAATCACGCATGTCGTATCCGGTGCTCTTGGACACCAAAGGATTGATCAAAACCGCGTTGTTGTTGAGCAAAAGGGTGTTGCCGTCGGGTTTGCTGCGTGCCACGTAGGCCGAGCCCAGCGATCCGGCCGCACCGGCTTTGTATTCGACGATCACCGTTTTGCCCAGCAGACGCTGGAGCGGGTTTTGCAACGCACGGGCGACGCCGTCATTGGTCCCCCCTGGGGGTGTCGGGACCACAATGCGCAAGGGTGCGGTGTCTTGTGCGTGGACTGGGCTGCCTCCAAAGAGGGCCAAGGCCACGAATATCAATGCCGGGAGCAGGCGTTGTTCGGATCGGGGCAGGGGGCCCAGGGATGCGGGCAGGGCAGTCATGGCGGCAATCTCCCGTGAAAAAGTGGATGCAAGACACCGAGGTGAGAGCAGAAATCACCTTTGGTTGGACCATTGACTTTAGTGGCTGCTTGGCGGGGTGTCAATACAAGTCGCGCAGTGCCGAAACACAAAACGGCATCGCCGGCATTGCCAGCATTGCCAAGGGGGTCAACCCTAAAGTGGGGAGGCCTCTGAGATCCTGAATAATCAGGGGGTCTGCAGGCGTTCGATCGTGAACCGGCTGCGGAGCCCACCTTTCAAGGAGCCCCCATGTTTATTCGACGTCATTTCCTGTCTCTGACCACCTTTGCCGCACTCGCCATGACCGGCT
>RFSP01000023.1 GCA_009923895.1 Betaproteobacteria bacterium
GCCCGCTGCGCAGCGGGCCGTGCCATCGGTGGAAGACCGAAGGATTAGCGCACCGGCGGGGCGTACATCAGGCCGCCCTTGTTCCACAGGTTGTTGGCGCCACGGGGCAGTTTGAGCGTGGTCTTGGGACCCACATTGCGCTCAAAGATTTCCCCGTAATTGCCCACCGCCTTGATGGCGCGATAAGCCCAGTCTTTGTCCAGACCGAGCAGCTTGCCAGTGTCTTCCGAGACGCCCAGAATGCGCTGCACCACGGGGTCGGTGCTGGACTTCATCTGGTCCACATTGGCCTGGGTGATGCCGTACTCTTCGGCCTCGATCAAGGCGAAGACCACCCACTTCACGATGGCAAAGAACTCGTCATCGCCACGACGCACGGAGGGGCCCAAGGGCTCTTTGGAGATGAGCTCGGGCAGGATCAGGTGGTCGTCCGGGTTGGAGGCTTCTTTGTTGCGAACCGAGGCCAAGCCGGATGCATCGGTGGTGTAGGCCTGGCAGCGACCGGCAAAGTAAGCCTTGTTGGTGGCTTCTTGCGTGTCAAAGACGACGGGCTTCATGTTGAGCTTCATCGCTTTGGAGTAGTCGTTGAGGTTCTTTTCAGTGGTGGTGCCCGACTGCACGCACACCGTGGCGCCCTTGAGCTTGGTGGCGCTGGTGATCTTGCTCTTCTTGGGGACCATGAAGCCTTGGCCGTCGTAGTAGGTCACGCCGGTGAAGTGCAGGCCCAGCGACGCGTCGCGGGTCAGCGTCCAGGTGGTGTTGCGCGACAGCATGTCGATTTCGCCCGACTGCAGCACCGCAAAGCGCTGGGAGGCGTTCAGCGGGGTCCACTTGATCTTGCTGGCGTCACTGAGGACCGTGGCGGCCACGGCCTTGCAGACGTCCACGTCCAGGCCACTCCAATTGCCTTGGCTGTCCGCCGCGGCGAATCCAGGCAAGCTGGGGTTGACGCCGCACACCAGTTGCCCACGGGCCTTGATGGCGTCCAGGGTCTTGCCTGCATGGGCCGGCATGGTGCACAGGACGCCGGCAGCGAGTGCTGCGCCGAGAGCCGCGCGTTGGGAGATCTTCTTCAGCATGTTGTGTTTGCTCCTAGTAAAGAAAGCGGGTTGCGCCATGTCCCCATCGGGTCCCCGTTCGCCGGGGATGGCCAGGGGTGGCGAAGGTAGCCGCAAATTCGGCTTGCATCCATTGTGCCAATCCCCAAGGGGGTGGGCCCACATTATTCGCATTTCAACCCTTAATTTCAGGGATTTTCAGGGATTCATGGGCGTGCAGCAGACTCAACGGGTGGCGTTGACCGGCGTGGTGGTCTTCTATGCACTGCAGGACCAGGGGGCTGCGGTGGCGCGCTTGGCTGGCCCGCACTTCATCCAAATTCAGCCACAGGGTCCGAACGATCCCGCAGTCCAGTGCCCGGTCGCTGAGGGGCGCTGAGACGGTGCCACAAAAGGCCATGCGAACGTAAGTGACGTCTTGCTGGGCGGCCGGGCGCTGAAAGCGCGACAGGTACACGCCCACCAGGGCCTCGGGTACAAAGGGATGGGCGGTCTCCTCCAGGACCTCCCGGATCACCGCCTCGATCAGGGTTTCCCCTTGTTCGAGATGGCCTGCCGGGTTGTTCAACCGCAGTCCCTCGGGGGTTTGTTCCTCCACGAGCAGGTAGAGCCCGTTACGTTCGATAATGCCGGCCACGGTGAGGCTGGGTCGCAAGCGCTGTTCGGTCATGCCCGGATTGTCGCGCGACAACCACCGGCTGCGGGCCAGACCTGTGCTAGCGTGCAGGGCCCCCACAAATCAAGAAGAGGGATGGATTTATGCTGATTGGAGTGCCGTTGGAGACCCATGCTGGCGAGACCCGCGTGGCTGTCACGCCAGAAACCGCCAAGAAGCTCACCGCACAGGGCCATACCGTGCAGGTGCAATCGGGCGCGGGTGTCGCGGCCAGCGCCACCGATGAGGCCTACCTCGCCGTGGGGGCGCAGGTGGTGGACCGCAGCGCAGCGCTCGGCGCCGATTTGGTGCTCAAAGTGCGCATTCCCAGCGACGAGGAATGCACCTTGATGAAGCGGGGTGCGGCCTTGGTGGGCATGCTCAACCCCTTTGATGGGGAGGGTTTGCAGCGCCTGGCCGCAGCCGGACTCACCAGTTTTGCCTTGGAGGCTGCGCCCCGGACCACCCGGGCGCAAAGCATGGACGTGCTGTCGTCGCAGGCCAATATTGCGGGCTACAAGGCGGTGATGATGGCCGCTGATCGTTATCAGCGGCTGTTTCCCATGTTGATGACCGCCGCGGGCACCATCAAAGCGGCCCGCGTGGTGGTGCTGGGCGTGGGGGTGGCGGGTTTGCAGGCCATTGCCACGGCCAAGCGCTTGGGCGCGGTCATTGAAGCTTCTGACGTGCGCCCCAGCGTCAAAGAGCAGGTGGAGTCGCTGGGCGCGAAGTTCATTGATGTGCCTTATGAAACCGCCGAGGAAAAAGAGGCGGCCGAGGGCGTGGGGGGCTACGCCCGCCCCATGCCGGCCAGCTGGCTCGAGCGGCAAAAGGTCGAGGTCGCCAAGCGGGTGGCCCAGGCCGACGTGGTCATCTCGACCGCGCTCATTCCGGGGCGTCCTGCACCCGTCTTGATCACCGAGGCCATGGTGCAGTCCATGAAGCCCGGATCGGTCATCGTGGACATGGCTGCGGGCAAGGGCCCCTCGGGCAGCGATGGCAATTGCCCCTTGACCCAGGCGGGACAGACGGTGCAGGTGCACGGTGTGACGATCATCGGGGAGACCAACATCCCCGCGTTGGTGGCCGCGGACAGCTCGAGTCTGTATGCGCGAAACGTGCTGGATTTTCTCAAGCTGGTCATCACCAAAGAGGGGACCCTGCAGGTGCCCATGGACGACGACATCGTCGCCGCCTGCCTCATGACCCAAGACGGCGAAGTGCGCCGCAAGTCTTGAGCGGTTTCGCCAACCCCTGCAGTCAAGCCATTTTCAAGGACGACCCGATGGACATCGTTTCTCCCACCCTGACCAACCTCATCATCTTTGTGCTGGCCATCTATGTGGGCTATCACGTGGTGTGGACGGTCACCCCTGCGCTTCACACGCCGTTGATGGCTGTCACCAACGCCATCTCGGCCATTGTCATCGTGGGGGCCATGTTGGCCGCTGCCCTCACCGAAACCGAACTGGGCAAAACCATGGGCGTGCTCGCGGTGGCCTTGGCCGCCGTCAATGTCTTTGGTGGGTTCTTGGTGACCCGCCGCATGCTTGAGATGTTCAAGAAGAAAGACAAGGCGCCGGCCAAGAAGGAGGCCCACTGATGAAGCCTCACGTGTGGGTCCCTCCGGTGGTCTTTTTGATCACCGCCTTGGGCGCGTTGTTTTTGTTGAGAGCCGCCGACCTTGGCGGTGACTATCGGGTCTGGATGGCCATGGCGGCGGGCATGTTGGTCACGGCGCTCGTGCAATCGAAGATGAAGGTGCGGGGGGATCAACCATGAGCATGAACGTGGTGACACTGTTGTATTTGGTGGCCAGCGTGTGCTTTATTCAGGCCCTCAAAGGCCTGAGCCACCCCACCACCTCCATCCGCGGCAACGTGTTTGGCATGGTGGGCATGACCATTGCGGTGCTGACCACCGCGGCCCTCATCGTCAAGCTCTCCGCCAGTGCATCAACATCCGGGCTTCAAGGCATGGTGTGGGTGCTGGGCGGCTTGTTGGCCGGCGGCACCGTGGGGGCGGTCATGGCTCAACGCGTCGAGATGACCAAGATGCCTGAGCTGGTGGCCTTTATGCACAGCATGATCGGCCTGGCGGCGGTGTTCATCGCCGTGGCTGCGGCCGTGGAGCCCTGGGCTTTTGGCATCGTGGCCAAGGGCGGCGCCATCCCCATGGGCAACCGCATTGAGCTGGCACTGGGTGCGGGCATTGGCGCCATCACCTTCAGTGGCTCGGTGATCGCGTTCGGCAAACTGTCGGGCAAGTACAAATTCCGTTTGTTCCAAGGTGCTCCGGTGGTTTTTTCGGGGCAGCATCTCATCAACCTGGTGCTGGGCCTGCTGACCGTGGCGCTGATCGTTGCTTATGCGGTGAACCAGTCCAATGAGATCTTCTTGGCTCTCTTGGTGCTGACCTTTGTGTTGGGCGTGCTCATCATCATCCCCATTGGGGGCGCTGACATGCCGGTGGTGGTGTCCATGCTCAACAGCTATTCGGGCTGGGCCGCTGCAGGGATAGGCTTTTCGCTGAACAACTCCATGCTCATCATTGCGGGCTCGCTGGTGGGCAGTTCCGGGGCCATCCTGAGCTACATCATGTGCAAGGCCATGAACCGCTCATTTTTCAATGTCATCTTGGGCGGCTTTGGCGGTGAGACGGGCGCGGCGGCAGCCGGGGGTGCGGTGCAGCGCAACGTCAAGAGCGGCAGCGCCGACGATGCGGCCTTCATCATGGGCAATGCCGAGACGGTCATCATCGTTCCAGGCTATGGTTTGGCGGTGGCCCGCGCGCAGCATGCGGTCAAGGAGCTCGCAGCCAAGCTGACCGAAAAGGGTGTGACGGTGAAGTACGCCATCCACCCCGTGGCCGGTCGCATGCCGGGGCATATGAACGTGCTCTTGGCCGAGGCCGAGGTGCCTTATGACCAGGTCTTTGAGATGGAAGACATCAACGGCGAATTTGGTCAGGCCGACGTGGCCATCATCTTGGGGGCCAACGACGTGGTCAACCCGGCCGCCCTGCAAAAGGGCAGCCCCATCTACGGCATGCCCATTCTCGAGGCCTACAAGGCCAAGACCGTGATCGTGAACAAGCGCTCCATGGCCGCCGGGTATGCGGGCCTGGACAATGAGCTCTTCTACATGGACAAGACCATGATGGTCTTTGGCGACGCCAAGAAGGTTGTCGAAGACATGGTCAAAGCCATCGAGTGACGCTGGCCGTCGTTGCGGCCCTGCACGACGAGTTGCGCTCGCTGCTGGCCCATCTGGAGAGCCCCCGGGTGGAAATGCGGGGCGGCCGCACGCTGCATCTGGGCCGCCTGGCCGGTCAGGACGTGGTGCTGGTACTCAGTGGCATTGGCAAGGTCGCCGCTGCGGCGACCGCGGCCTTGCTGATCGACCGATATGGGGTGCGTTCCATCTTGTTCACGGGGGTGGCCGGCGGATTGGCCCCGGACGTCGGGGTGGGTGACGTGGTGGTGGCCGATGCCTTGTTGCAGCACGACCTGGACGCGAGCCCTTTGTTCCCTCGTTGGGAAGTCCCCCTCACGGGCCGCTCTCGCTTTGCCACAGACCCTCCACGCAGCGCCGTGCTGCAATCGGCCGTGGATGAGGTGTTGGCCGCCTCGCATCCGGCGCTGGCGTCCTTTGGATTGAAGGCCACGCGGGCGCATCGAGGGTTGATCGTGAGTGGCGATCGTTTTGTGTCATCGGCGGCTGAAAGCGCGGCGCTGCGCGAGGCTTTGCCCGACGCACTGGCCGTGGAGATGGAAGGCGCTGCCATGGCCCAGGTGTGCAGCGACTTTGGATGCCCCTTGACCGTGTTGCGCACCATCTCGGACCGCGCCGACGACGCCGCCCACGTCGACTTTCCGCGTTTCTTGCGCGAGGTGGCAGCGGAGTTCTCTCGAGACATCGTCTTGACAGCCCTGGCCAAGGGGCTGGGGTGACACGGGCACTCGGTCTTTTCGGATCTTCGTCAAGCTTGCCTACACCTCGCTTAGGCCCGCCAGTGGGGGGCCCGGCTATGCGCCGCGCCACCCCACCACCGGGCCTGGGCTGACATCGGGGCGAGGCCGCCGATGAGGCCTTGGGGAGGCCTTGGCATAGGTGTAGGCAGGGCCGCCGGTGATTGGGGGGTCTGGCGAAGCCACGGCCCCCCTCACCGGTGGCCACGCAAGGTGTCAGCTTAGAGCGTCCACACATCAGACCCTGGCCTTGAATCCCTGGGGATCCCCTGATCCACGAGCCGTCAGGAAACGGTCAGAATCGCGAATGGTTCAAGGAGATCCGCATGCAACGCCCCTGGCTTGCGCATTACCCCGCTGGCGTACCGGCTGACATTGACGTCAACGCTTACACCTCGTTGCTGGAGTTGGCCGAGGACAGCTTCCGTCGTTTCAAGACCTTGCCCGCCTATCGCTTCATGGGCCGAGTGGCCACCTTTGGTCAGGTGGACGAATGGTCGCGCGCGCTCGCGGCCTGGCTGCAAGCGCAAGGGCTGCAGCGCGGTGACCGGGTGGCCATCATGTTGCCCAATGTGCTGCAGTACCCGGTGGCGGTGGCTGCGGTGTTGCGTGCGGGCTGTGTGGTGGTCAATGTCAACCCCTTGTACACCCCCCGTGAGTTAGAGCATCAACTCAAAGACTCTGGCGCCAAGGCCATCATCTTGCTGGAGAACTTTGCCTCGGTGTTTCAAGCGGTGCGCGCGGCGGTGCCCACCCAAACGGTCGTACTGACCGCCATGGGCGACATGTTGGGCACGCTCAAAGGCGCCGTGGTGAATTACGTGGTGCGCCATGTGAAGCACCTGGTGCCGGCGTTTGATTTGCCGGGCGCTGCGCGCTTCAACGACGCGCTGTCCCGGGGTCGCCATCTGCCGTGGTCGCAGCCCACCCTGGGCCCCGATGACATTGCCGTCTTGCAGTACACCGGGGGCACCACGGGTGTCAGCAAAGGCGCTGTGCTGCTGCACCGCAACCTGGTGGCCAATTTGCTGCAATCTGAAGCGTGGTACCAGCCGGCCTTGGCCAAGATCCCCGCGGGCGAGCAGATCATGACCGTGTGTGCCTTGCCGCTGTATCACATCTTTGGCTTCACGGCCAACATGATGCTGGGCCTGCGCATGGGCAGTTGCAACCTGCTCATTCCCAATCCGCGCGACCTGCCGGCCACGTTGAAAGAACTCTCCCACCATCGCTTTCACAGCTTTCCCGCGGTGAACACGCTGTTCAACGCGCTGTTGCACCACCCCGATTTCAGCAAGGTCGACTGGAGCTCATTGCGCATCAGTGTGGGCGGGGGCATGGCAGTGCAGCAGGCCACGGCACGGCTGTGGCTGGAAAAAACGGGCTGCCCTATTTGCGAGGGCTATGGCTTGTCAGAGACCAGCCCCTCGGCCACTTGCAACCCCGTGGACACCACGGCCTACAGCGGCAACATCGGATTGCCCTTGCCCAACACCGAGGTGACGCTGTTGGACGATGAAGGACAGGAGGTCCCAGCCGGCACCCCGGGTGAAATCTGCATCCGCGGGCCTCAGGTGATGGCCGGCTATTGGCAGCGCCCCGACGAAACCGCCAAGGTCATGACCGCCGAAGGCTTCATGCGCACAGGCGACATCGGCACCATGGACGAGCGGGGCTACTTCCGGGTGGTGGACCGCAAGAAAGACATGATCCTCGTCAGCGGTTTTAACGTCTATCCCAACGAAGTGGAAGATGTGGTCACCCAACATCCGGGCGTGCTCGAGGCCGCCGCCGTTGGGGTGCCCGATGAGCGCTCGGGCGAAGCGGTGAAGCTCGTGATTGTGAAAAAAGACCCGGCGCTCACCGAAGCCGATGTGCGAGCGTATTGCGAGAACAATTTGACCGGCTACAAGCGACCCAAGGTGGTGGAGTTTCGCGACGCCATGCCCAAGACCACGGTGGGCAAGATCTTGCGCCGAGAGCTGCGCGGGTGAGCGGGGTGACCGATATGTCTGTGTCCCACGAAGCCCGCATGGTCGAGTTGTTGCAACGGGCTCGAGAGCCCCAGGCGGCGCATGTCTTCACGCGTCTGTACGAAGAGGCGGCATTGGCCACCGCCCGCTGGGCCGATGCGCAGCAGCGGGCCGGCGTGCACCTGGGCCCCCTGGCCGGGCAGCCCGTGTCCATCAAAGACTTGTATGACGTGGCCGGGGAAACCACCTTGGCGGGCTCGGTGGTGCGCGAGGGTGAGCCCGTGGCGCAAGCCGATGCGCCGGCGGTGGCCCGATTGCGCGCGGCAGGCGCGGCGCTGATCGGCAAGACCAACATGACCGAGTTTGCCTATTCAGGCGTGGGCATCAACCCCCACCGCGGCACGCCGGTCAATCCGGCCGACCGCCAAGTGGCCCGCATTCCAGGGGGCTCGTCGTCGGGGGCCGCTGTGTCGGTGGCGTTGGGCCTGGCCGTGGCCGGACTGGGCTCTGACACGGGGGGCTCCATTCGCGTGCCTGCGGCCTTGTGTGGGCTGGTGGGTTTCAAATCCACGCAATCGCGTGTGCCCACGGCCGGCGCCTTTCCGCTGTCTCACACCCTGGACACGGTCTGTGCCATGACCCGCAGCGTGCGTGACTGCCTGAGGGTGGATGCGGTGCTGTCGGGGGCTGCATTGCCCGTGGTGACGCGCCCCGTCAAAGGCTTGCGGCTGGTCGTGCCTCAAACCGTGGTGCTCGATGCGATGGAGCCAGCGGTGGCACGGGCCTTTGAACGGGCTTTGAGCACCTTGTCGGCCGCGGGGGCCGAGTTGGTGGAGTTGCCGATGCCCGAGTTGGCGCAGGTCAGCGACATCAACGGCCCGGTGGTGGGAGGCTTTTCTGCGGTGGAGAGCTGGACGACCTTGCGAGAGGTGATGCGCACCCAGCGGCACCGCATGGACCCGCGCGTGGCCGCACGGGTGGCCCCGGGTGAACAAGCCAGTGCGGCCGACTACCTGGACATGCACCGCAGACGCCAGGGCTGGATCGCCCGTGTGACCCAGGTGTTGGCTCCTTTTGATGCGCTGCTGTGCCCGACGGTGCCTTTGGTCGCCCCGCCCATCGAGGCCTTGCGCGATCACGATGAAGCGTTCTTTCGGGCCAACGGGCTGTTGCTTCGCAACACCTTCCTCATCAACTTGCTCGACGGTTGCGCGTTCAGTCTGCCTTGCCACGCCCCCGATGAATTGCCCGTGGGCTTGATGCTGGCTGCACCGGGCGGACAAGACGCTCACTTGGGCACGGTGGCGCTGGCCGTTGAAGCGGCGCTGCAGTCTGTGCGGGCGTGATTCGGCTTTTTGTCCACACCGCAGCGCCGCAGGAGGCGCCCTGGCAAGCAGGCGCTTTGCTGGAGCTGCCCAGCGAGGCGGCCCGTCATGCCCAAGTGCGACGTGTGCAGCCCGGCGATGCCTTGCACATTTTTAATGGACAAGGGGTGGAGTTTGTCGCCACCGTGACGGCCATGGGGCGGCGCGATGTGCAGGTGCAATTGATCGAGCGGGTCGCTGTGGAATGCGAACTGCCCTGGTCGGTGACATTGGCGGTGGGCATGCCGGCCAACGAGCGCATGGACACCTTGGTAGAAAAGGCCACCGAGCTGGGTGTGGCCGCCATCCAGCCGCTGCAGTGCGAGCGCTCGGTGCTCAAGCTGGACGCCGATCGCGCACAAAAAAAGGTTCAGCATTGGCAAGCGGTGGCCGTGGCGGCCAGCGAGCAATGTGGTCGCGCCGTGGTGCCGCAAGTGCGACCGGTGTGTTCGATCAAAGACTGGTGGACCTTGCTGCCCAGTGAGCCTGCCAACGAGGCGACGCGCTGGGTGCTGAGCTTGGACGCGCAGGCGCCGGCGCCCAAGCGGCCGGTCTTGCAAGAACGCGCCCGGCCCGCAGTGTGGACACTCAGTGGGCCCGAAGGCGGCCTCACGCCCGACGAGGAGCAGATGGCCGTGCAGGCGGGCTTTTCTCGGGTGCACCTGGGGCCCCGTGTGCTCAGGGCCGACACGGCGCCCTTGGCGGTGTTGGCGTGGTTGGGCATGGGCCATTGACGGCACGTGCGCGATCAATGCACCACCACCGCCCTTGCGGCGTGTCACTCAGTCTCAGCGGGCGGAGCCGGCCACCAAATCAAAGCGGAAGAGCCGACACTCGATGGGGCCATTCCACAAGGGCACGCGCCGACTTTCTTTGAGCCGCATGTGAGAAGGCAGCTTGAAGTCGGGTGTCAGCACCCAGGCGCTCCAGCCGGCGTAGTGGCGCTTCCAATGGCTGGCCAGCGAGCCAAAAAACACTTGTGATGAATCTCCGCCTTCGAACTGTTCGCGTGCGAGCGTGGGGCCTGCCCGGCTGCCTTGCCCCTTTGGTGCGATGCGTTCACCATAGGGCGGATTCATGAGAATCACCCCGTGAGGTGCGGGGGCGGGCCTTTGCAGCGCGTCCATCGTTTTGAATTCGATCGCGTGTTTCACGCCGGCACGCTCGGCGTTGCGCTCGGCGAAGTCGGTCATGCGAAAACTCACGTCGCCGGCCACCACGGCCACGTGGGGCGCATGCACGCGTGCCCTTGCAGCGGCACGCATGGCGTCCCACGCTTTGAGGTGGGGGCGAAAAGGCAGCTGTCGCTCAAATGCAAACCGGCGCTGGGCGCCAGGGGCCATGCCACACGCCATTTGCGCGGCTTCGATGGCAATGGTGCCTGCGCCGCAACAGGGGTCGAGCAAGGGACCGTCTTCTTTGCGACCTTGCCAGCCAATGGCTGCCAACATGGCCGCGGCCAGGGTCTCTTTGAGGGGGGCCTCACCCTTGACGTCCTCGCGTCCACCGCGCGCATCGCGCCAGCCGCGTTTAAAGAGCGCTTCGCCTGTCGTGTCCAAATACAACACCGCATGGTCGGGGCCCACGTAAAGCACCAGCGGCACGTCGGGTCGGCGCGTGTCGACGCTGGGGCGCTCCCCGGTGGCTTCGCGCATGGCGTCACACACGGCATCTTTGATGCGCAGGGCCGTGAAATTCAAACTGGTCAGGGGGCTGCGCTGTGCGTTCACATCCACCCGCAGCGTTTGGGCCGGTGACATCCAGTCGGTCCACCGCACGCGGCGAGCCAGTGCGTACAAGTCCTGTTCGTCACGGTAAGGCCCGTCAACCAGGGGCCACAACACACGCTGGGCTAGGCGGCTTTCCAAGTTGAGCTGCATGGCGGTCTCGAAGCTGCCGCGCACCCACACGCCCCCTCGCGCGTGCTCTGCAGGCCGGCCGGTGATGCGCTGCACCTCGTCGGCCAGCAATTCCTCGGTGCCGCCGGAGGCGGGCAAAAACAGATCGACCGCGAGGTCTGGGTGGCTGGACATGGTCGGGGCCTGTGACGGAGTTACAAGGCCTTGCGCAGATTGGCCGGCGCAATCTTGAGTGACTCGCGGTACTTGGCCACCGTGCGCCGCGCCACTTGAATGCCCTGCTCCTCCAGCATGTGGCTCAAGGTGCTGTCAGACAAAGGCTTGGCCGGATCTTCGGCACCGATCATTTGCTTGATGAGTGCCCGCACGGCAGTGCTCGAGGCGTTGCCCCCGGCTTCGGTGGACAGGGAACTGCCAAAGAAGTACTTCAGCTCGTACGTGCCCCCCGGGGTGGCCATGTATTTGGCCGTCGTCACCCGCGAAATGGTGGACTCGTGCAGTCCGAGTTCATCGGCAATTTCGCGCAGCACCAAGGGCTTCATGGCAATTTCGCCGTGAGTGAAAAAGGCTTTTTGCCGCTCGACAATGGCCTTGCTCACACGCAAGATGGTGTCAAAGCGCTGCTGGATGTTTTTCATGAACCAGCGCGCTTCTTGCAGCCGCGTGGACAACCCGGATCCGCCACCTTGCTTGCCGCCTCGCAGTGCCGCTGCATACAGATCGTTGATGCGCAGCTTGGGCATGACATCGGGATTGAGCGTGACCTTCAACGCGCGCCCTGAACGCTGCACGATGACATCGGGCACGATGATGTGGGACTCTGCGTCAGCAAAGGGGCGGCCCGGCTTGGGCTCGCAAGCCACGATCAAGGTCTGGGCTTGTCGAAGCACTTCTTCGTCGGCACCGGTGGCGGACATGAGTTTTTTGATGTCGCGCTTGGCCAAGAGCTCCAGGTGGTCTTGGCAGATGCACAAGGCCACCTCGCGCGCTGGGCTCGGGGCTTGCGCGCGCAATTGCAGTGACAAGCATTCGCTCAATGAACGCGCGCCCACGCCCAGGGGATCGAGCCGCTGCAACCACAGCAGCGCACAGCGCAAGCGGCTCATCAATTCGTCGCGGTCTTCCTCGTCGTCCATGCCTGCCATCAGCGGCTCGGCAATGTCCTCCAGTGAGTCGGTCAGATAGCCGTCTTCGTTCAAGGATTCGATCAGCACATGCACCGCGGCGGCGTCTCCTGCACTCAGGCGAAGACCGGGCAATTGTTCGCGCAGGTGGTCGCTCAGGCTGAGCGCACTGCGGCGTCGCTCCTGGGGGTCAAAGTCATCGTCATCGCCCGCTGCGTTGGACCCTGAAGCCGAGGTGGAGGGCAGTTCGCGAATGCCGTCAAAGTCGTCGCGCTCGGTACCGTTTTCCCAGTCGTCACGCTCGGTGGAGCCGAAGTCCGAGGCGGCCACTTCGCTCAAGGCATCGGGGCCCTCAAAACCGTCGGAGCCCTGGGGCGTCGGTGTCTGCGGTGGGCGTGGTCGAGGCGGCTTGGCTGGCGCGGTCGAGTGACACCTCCCAGGGCGGCGCGCTGTCTTCTTCCAACTCCAAGAAGGGGTTGCTCTCGAGCATCTGCTCGACTTCTTGGTGCAGCTCCAATGTGGACAGTTGCAGCAAACGGATGGACTGCTGCAACTGAGGCGTGAGCGCCAGATGTTGCGAGAGTCGAACCTGTAGGGACTGTCTCATGCGCTGCAACGTCCCTACATCTTGAAGTGCTCACCCAAGTACACCCGGCGCACTTGGGGGTTGTCGACAATCTCGGCGGGCGTGCCCTCGGCGAGGACTTGGCCGTCATTGATGATGTAGGCGCGATCGCAAATGCCCAGGGTCTCGCGCACGTTGTGATCGGTGATCAGCACCCCGATGCCCCGGGCCCGCAAGAAACCAATGATGCGTTGAATCTCAAGCACCGCAATGGGGTCCACGCCGGCAAACGGTTCGTCCAGCAAGATGAACCGGGGCTGGGTGGCCAAGGCGCGGGCGATTTCGACTCGCCGGCGCTCGCCACCAGAGAGGGCCGGTGCAGGCGTGTCGTGAAGTTTTTCTATCGACAGGTCTCGCAGCAACTCTTGCAACTGCGCTTGGATGCGTGACTCGCTGTAGGCCTTGCCGTGCTCGTCGTGCTGGAGCTCCAACACGGCGCGGATGTTTTCTTCCACGGTGAGTTTGCGAAAAATCGAGGCCTCTTGCGGCAGATAAGACAACCCCAGTCGTGAGCGCCGGTGGATGGGCTGGTGCTGCACCTCTTGACCATCCATGCGAATGACCCCGGCGTCGGCCCGCACCAAGCCCACCACCATGTAGAACGTGGTGGTCTTGCCTGCGCCGTTGGGGCCAAGCAGCCCCACCACTTCGCCAGCGCTCACCGCCAGGTGCACGTCTTTGACGACCTTTCGTGCGCCAAAGCTTTTTTGCAGCCCGTCCGCTTCGAGGCGGCTTGCCGCGAGATTCACTTTCTCTCCCCCGGGGGGGTGCCGGTGGGTGCGGAGGCCGGTGTCATGATCCACTGAAAACGCCCGCTGCCGCTTCCCTCGCCGGGGGGCGCGCCTTTGGCGCTGAATTGTTCGCGCTTGTTGTCCCAAGACAACACCGACCCGCTCACCTCATGGACCACCACCGTGCCGCGCACGATGCGCAACACCGCCTGGCCCAAAAAGCGCACCGTGTCTGTCGGGCCGTCGTATTCAATGCGTTGCGCCTGTGCCTCCACGTGTTCGTTGGGCACGTCGCGCTTTTGCCGGAAGGTGGCCCATTTGGGCGCGCTGCCCAAGGCCACCGCCTGGCGCACCACGCCGCCTTGTTCTTGCACTTCAATGCGCTCGGCCCGCAGCGCCATGGAGCCTTGGGTGATGGCGGCATTGCCGGCGATGACCACGGTGCGACGCTGCTCGTCCATGGTGGCGTCGCGGTCGCCTTCAATGACCCAAGGCTTGCCCCGGTCGGCTTTCTCGGCCATGGCCGTTGGGGCGGTGGCCCACAGGCCGCACGCCAAAATCAGGACCCCAAGGCGGATCCTGGCCTGAAAGAGGCGAACGCAGTGACCGAAAGGCGGTGAAGGCAAAGCTGACATCATGGAAGGCATAAAACTTGCATTCCATTCTAGCCAGCAAACTCACACTTTCACACGTGGGAGCACCCCAAGTGTGGGGGCGGGCGCTTATCCCTT
>RFSP01000221.1 GCA_009923895.1 Betaproteobacteria bacterium
AATTTGATTGCGCTCGGCCACCCGAAGCGCCATCCGGTAGGCCTGGGCGTCGCTGATAGGAATGCCTTGCTGGCGGTGATGCGCACGTACCAATGAGACCAAGGTGTCGCCCGACTGCACCACCACCCCGGCCATGACTTGCTTGAACGACTCGGCGGGCGGCGCAACGGCTGTACCCGCCTCGCCCCAGCCGGCTGTCACGTCGCGCAAAGGCTCCGCCCCCGTCGAGGAGACGGAATTTTTCATTGATAAATCAATGACTTGCATGACTTTTGGCTAAGAAGAATTTACCGGTACGTTTATTGCTTGATTGGGTGTTCAAGGTGACTGAAATGTCAAAACTTCCACACCCCAAGACCGTGACCAAGCAGATTTCATACCGCAAGATCTTGCGCCGCTGGCTGTGGATGACGCTGGCTGTGTTGTCGCTGCCGGCTTGGTCTTCGCCAGCCATGGCCCAGACCCCCGCGCCTTCCGCCACGGCAGCCCCTGATGCCGCCACGCAGTCCTTGCTGGCGGCGGCGCGCAGCTGGGTGGCCAAGCGTCAATCGGCGCCTGAAAACCAGTTTCAAGCGAGCGTGCTGGACCCCCGGGTCACCGCTCAGCCCTGTGCACAATCCTTTCAAATGGACACCCCATTTCCCAACCCGGAGACGGTGCGGGTGCGGTGCACCCAGCCCGCTTGGCAGGTGTATGTGCGTGTGGTGGCGGCGTTGCCGCCTTCAGCCGGGGCAGCCCCGGTGTCCTCGTCAACGCCCGTCTCACCTCCATCGCCCAACGCCGCGGCCATGGCGCCAGGCAATACGCCTTTGGCGCCGCCCAAGACCCGCCCCGTGGTGGTGGTCAACGCCGATTTGATGCGGGGAACGGCGCTTCAAGAGTCTCATTTGTCGGTCGTGGAGTGGCCCGAAAGCCAGGTCAACGGCCGGGTCTATGCCGACGTCAAAGAAGTGGTCAATCAAGAACTGCTGCGGGACTTGCGCCCGGGCATGCCGGTGCGCCCCTATGACGTGAGGCCGGTGTTGCTGGTGCGTCGCGGCGAAACTGTGACGTTGTCCATTTCACAAGGACCGGGGGTGGTCATTTCTGCCCAGGTCGAAGCCATGCAAGACGGCAAGCTGGGAGACCAGATCCGCTTGAAAAATCGAGATTCAGGTCGAATCATCTCTGGGGTGGTTCGGGGCGCGAACGTGGTAGCCGGGCTGTGACAGATGGAAGTTGGGCTGCTAAAGTTCTCGGTTCTCGTGTCGAGTCACCTTATATGGCAGGGGTTTTCCCTGACCCTCAGAAAGTGAGACGGCCATGACCGATCCAATCTCTCAATACGGAAAGCTTGCCAAGCTGGACTCCACCGCGCGTCCTGCCACGGACAAAGCCGACAAGAAGGCAAAGGCTGCGACCTCCTTGCCCACGAGCGCGCCTGCAGCTGCCGGCGCTGATGAAGCGCATCTGAGCGAGGCCGTGCGCAAGGTCATGGCCGAACCCGCCTTTGACCAAGCCAAGGTGGACTCCATCAAGCAAGCGTTGCGCAATGGCCAATACCCCTTGGACTCGCGCCGCATCGCCGAGAACTTTGTGGCCATTGAAAAGATGATCAAAGGGTGATCACTCCCATGCAAGCCAGCCCCTCTTCTGCTGACATGTCTGTGGCCCTGAATCGGGCCGGGGACGATCTGGAGACGCTGCTGGGCTTGCTGGAACACGAATTTGACACGCTCAAGCGTCGCGACATTGACGCCTTTGAGTCGACCCAAGAATCCAAAAATCGCCTGTTGGTGGACTTGGCCGCGTTGGCGGCTTGGGCACGGGCCCAAGACCCTGTGCCGGCCGCCTGGCAAGCGCTTCAAGAGCGCCTGGAGCATGCGCGCGATTTGCACATGCGCAATTTGCAGCTGATGCAGCGGCAACTCGACGCCGTGCGGGGCACATTGCAAACGCTGCGCGGTGATGCGGCCCCGGCCATCGATTTGTACGACCGCCTGGGTCACGTGGCGCACGCCGCCTATTCGCAAAGCAGCTATCAGCTGGCTTGAGGAGTAGGTTGCCGCGGAGAGATTGCCGCGTCGGCCTTTGGCCTCCTCGCAATGACGGGTGGATGGCCACGTCGGCCGTTGGCCTCCTCGCAATGACGGGTCCACAACCGTCACTGCGAGGGCAAAGCCCGAAGCAGTCTCCTGCCCTCAATACGCTTTTCACCCGCCTTCCACCCTGACCCTCAGCTGCGCTTCTCATCGCCAGGCGTCATGCCTTTGAGCCAATACACCCAAGACAAAATGACCGCCACGGCGGTGTAGAGCTCGGGCGGGATTTGGGTGTCCACGTCCAGGCGGCTCAGAAGATTGAGCAGCTGCGGGTCCTCGGCCACGTAGACGCCATGACGGCGGGCCTCCTCGATGATGCGTTCGGCCAGCTCGTCTTGCCCTTTGGCAGTGACCACCGGGACCTTGTGGCGGCCATACTCCAGCGCGACGGCTTCTTTCAAGGGCGGCTTCATGTGTGCACGTCCACGAGCCGGCCTTGCGCCTGCGTCGATTGCCACTGAGGCAGTTCATTGGGCCGGGGGCCATGAATGACCTGAAACTGTGCCATCCTCAGGCCTGCACTGGCGAGCTCCTCGGCCAAGTTGGAAGCCTGGGCACGCGCGCGTTCGGCCACGTCTTCACGCAGGGCCCACATCACCATCTCCACCTGTGTGCGCTCACGGATGCAGGTTTGCAACCACAACTCGCCATGGTCGCGGCTGCGGGTGTGCATGTGCACATACAAAGGTGCGGGCTCTTCGTCAGGCTTTTGCGGTCGACTTTGGCTGAAGCGCAAGGTCATGGGGTCGGCATCGGCAAAGGGAATCACCATGCTGAAGCCCCAATCGCGTGAAGGGTCCACGCCCGTGGCGGCCACCTGCTGCGACTCCACTTCATCCAGGGCTTGGTGCAAGGTGCCCGCCGTGGCTGGCTGCGAGGCAGAGCGTGCCAGCAAACGCAGCACTGTTTTGAGGTCCAAGGCACCGAGCACTCGGCCCTGGGCCAACGCAGCCTCGGTGAACCAACCGATCACCGACAGGTATTGCATGAGCCGCTCCGCCGTGAGCGTGGCCATTTGCGGACGCATGCGCATCCACTGCACCAGGGCCGCTTGCACATCGGGCAAGGGCGTGCTTTTGGCAAATTGCGCCAACACGTCGGGGCGCAGCACTTGCTCCAGGGTGTTCAGCGTGGGCGGGCGTTGAATGAGCTGCTCGAGCCGGCTATCGTCGCTCACCTCAGCGGGTGCGGGTGTCGAGACCGGAGTGGCGTTGCGGGCCGAAGACACCGACGCGTTGGACAACACTGGCGCCCCGGTGGCAACGGGTGCAGCCGACGACGCTTGGCCTGCCGTCACCGATTTGGCGGCGCCCGCTGCCGTCTGCGAAGCCGACGCCCCTCCCGCTGTTTGGGCCCCTTCTGCAGTGTTGATACTCAAAGGGCGCAAGGTGATCACACCACTGGGCGCCACCTGAACGCGAAACGTCACCGTGTCACCGGCCACCAAACGCAAAGTGGC
>RFSP01000222.1 GCA_009923895.1 Betaproteobacteria bacterium
GCGATTGGAGCCGCGTCACAGCGCTGGCGCGGGAGGCCGCAGCACTGCGCCTATGAGGGGGCCCGAATCATCGTGCCCATGGCCCGCGCGTCTTCGGCCAATTCGTGTGAGAGTCCCTCGGACACGCCCAAGCGATCGGGCTCATTGCGGTTTTGGCTGACTTTCCACTTGCCCACCAGACGCTCCACGGGAATTTCAATGCCCACAATGGCCCGAAGCATTTGCTGGATGTAATCGGCGGGTGCGTCTGATACCGCCCAAGGCGCTTGGCGGTTTTGCTCGTGGTGTTGCGTCAAGCGGCTGACCAAATCGTGCAGCCAGGGGGCGTCCTCGACCACGCGCAACGGGCCGTGGGCGTGCACCACGGCGTAGTTCCAGGTGGGCACCACCTTGTGAGTTTCGGCTTTGGTGGGGTACCAAGACGGAGTGATGTAAGCCTGAGGCCCCCGAAAAACCGCCAAGACAGGGCTGTTGGCCGATTCACGCCACAAAGGATTGGCCCGCGCCAGGTGCCCCCGCAAGGTCCCGTGGGGGCCGGCGTTCGCATCAAACTCCAGCGGCACATGGTCAGCCGTCAAACCCTCAGGGCCTTGGCTCACCAAGACCGCCAAGGGATGTGCGCGCATCAAGCCTTCGAGCTCGCCGCGATCTTCCTGTTTGAAGTGGCTGGGTTGGTACATGGATGTGCGGGTCTGCGTTGCTCACCAAGAGCCCACGTTGGGCATGGACGACCACGGTTGCGCCGGTGGCAGCGGGTCACCGGCCTGAAGCAATTCAATGGAGATCTGGTCGGGTGACCGGACAAACGCCATGCGTCCATCGCGGGGCGGTCTCAAGATGGTGACGCCGTGATCCATCAAGCGTTGGCAGGTGGCGTAGATGTCGTCGACCGCGTAGGCAATGTGACCAAAATTGCGACCGCCCGTGTAGGTCTCTGCCACCCCGTTCTTGGGCCAGTTGTAGGTCAACTCCACTTGGGCCGCCCGGTCGCCGGGCGCAGCCAGGAAGATGAGGGTGAATTGTCCAGCCTCGTTGTCACGGCGCGAGAGCACTTCCATCCCCAGCGCGTCGCGATAAAAACGCAGAGAAGCTTCAATGTCGGTCACGCGGACCATGGTGTGCAGGTATTTCATGGCGGTATTGTGACTCCGGTTGGATCTTTGGCCTTTGCCCTCGGCCTTTTTCCTGTGCCTTACCCCTTGGCGGGCCGGTCCAGCCACACCCCGATGCCCTGAGCATTGAGTTCGATGTCGAGGGCCAAAGCCTGGGCCACTTGGGGCACTGACAGGCTGCAGCCGTGCTCACGCAGGCTGTGCACATACAGCTGAAGCAATCCGTCCTTGAGGGCGGAGTGACGCTTTGGGTCCTGGCCATGTTGCTGCTGAAGGTCTCGAGCCAACGTGACCGTGCGCTCCAGCAGGTCCAGCAGCAGTTGCGCCAGGCGAGGGACATCCTCCACTTGGCTGTAGTGCGTCAAAAACATGCGGCTGGGCTGCGGCGCCAACAATCTTTCGATTGAATGGCGCAAGGCCTCGGGCTCAAACTGCACCGGGGTGGAGGTGGGGAAGATCCATGCGCCTCGGTCGGTGTCGAACTCCCGATAGCTCAGGCCAAAGGTGTCGCCCGTGAACCAGCCTCGTGAAGCAGCATCCCAAATGCAATGGTGGTGTTTGGCATGGCCGGGAGTGTCAATCAACCACAGCGGCCTGTCATCCAGGTGGACGGTCATCTCATCGCTGGAGCTGACCACCCGCTGGCTGTCTACCGGCACCAACTGCCCGTAAGAGCGCTCCATTTCTTCGGCGCCGTAGACGGCCAGCGCTCCTTGGTACAGCGCGCTCGGGTCGATCATGTGCCTGGCGCCACGGGGGTGGACCAGCAGTTGTGCGTGGGGCAGATGTTGCATCAACAGGCCCACACCACCCGCATGGTCCAGATGCACGTGGGTGGGAATGACCCAGTCCACCGACTCGGGGCCCAAGCCCAGATGGGTTAGCGCTTGCAACAGACGAGGGACCGAGTGGTTGGTTCCGCTGTCCACAAAGGCCGCTCTTCCATTTTGGACGATGAGGTAGGCAGCATCGAAATGATCCCGCTGAAAGCCGGTGTCGACGGTGAAGATCCCGTGCCCCAGGGGGGTGATGTGTGCGCTCATGCGGGGATTTTAGGGAATGTCCGCAGCACATGCTTTAGTTCTAAACTACTTGTCATGCGTATCGTTTGCATAGGCGGCGGCCCCGCCGGTTTGTACTTTGCCCTGTTGATGAAAAAGCTCGACCCGAGCCACCGCATCACGGTGGTCGAGCGCAACCGGCCTTACGACACCTTTGGTTGGGGGGTGGTGTTTTCAGATGCCACCATGGACCACATGCGCCAGTGGGATGCCCAGACCGCCGATGCCATCGAGGTGGCGTTCAACCACTGGGACGATATTGAGCTGCACTTCAAAGGACATTGCATTCGCTCCGGGGGCCATGGCTTTGTGGGCATTGGTCGAAAGAAGTTGCTCAACATCTTGCAAGCCCGCTGCGAAGCGCTGGACGTGGAACTCGTCTTTGAGACCGAGGCCGACTCTGACTTGGACTACCCCGACGCCGACCTCATCATCGCCAGCGACGGCATCAATTCGCGCATCCGCCAAAAATACGCTGAGGTCTTTGAACCCGACATCGTGACCCGCCCGAACCGCTTTATCTGGCTGGGCACCACGCGCCTGTTTGACGCCTTCAATTTCTTGTTTGAAAAGACCGAACACGGCTGGTTTCAGGCGCACGTCTACAAGTTCGACGACCAGACCACGACCTTCATTGTGGAGACGCCAGAGCAGGTCTGGAAGGCTCACGGCTTGGATGCCTACAGCAGTGAAGAGTCGGTGGCGTTTTGCGAAAAGCTCTTCGCCCAGCACCTGCAAGGGCACCCGCTCATGACCAATGCCCGACACCTGCGAGGGTCGGCCTGGCTCAACTTCCAGAGGGTGCGGTGTCGCCAATGGCATCACTTCAATGGCCGCAGCCATGTGGTCTTGATGGGGGATGCGGTGCACACGGCCCACTTTGCCATTGGCTCGGGCACCAAGCTGGCTTTGGAAGACGCCATCGAGCTCACCCGCTGTTTCCGGGACCATGGGCCGGACATTCCCACCGTGTTATCGAACTACCAGGCCTTGCGAGAAGTGGACGTGCTGCGTTTGCAAAACGCGGCATGGAACGCCATGGAGTGGTTTGAGGTGGTGGGCACACGTTATTGCGATCAACTGCCGCCCGAGCAGTTCATGTATTCCATGCTCACCCGCAGTCAGCGCATCAGCCATGAGAACCTTCGCTTGCGCGACGCGCAATGGTTGGCCGGGTTTGAGCGGTGGTTTGCTCAGCGCGCGGGGGTGGCGCCTTCTGAAGCTCAGCCGCCGCGCCCCATGTTCACCCCCTACACCCTGCGAGGCATGACCGTGCCCAACCGGGTGGTGGTGTCGCCCATGGCCGTGTACTCGGCTGAAGACGGGCGGGTGGGGGACTTCCATTTGGTTCACTTTGGAGCCCGGGC
>RFSP01000223.1 GCA_009923895.1 Betaproteobacteria bacterium
CGGTGGCCAATGCGGCAGCGGCCGTGAACGCGGGGTTGGCCGACTGTGTTGTGGTGTACCGCGGGCTGGCCCAGGGAGAGTACGGGCGGTTTGGGCAGAGCACGGGCGTGAGTCGCGTGTCTTCAGAGATGTCCTTCCAGGCCCCTTATGGCGTGGTCGCGCCGCCTCAGAAATTTGCCTTTCGCGTTCGGCGTTACATGCATGAACATGGCATTGAGCCGCCTGCTTTGCGTGCCATTGCCTTGGCGGCTTACCACCATGCGCAGTTCAATCCTCGCGCCGTGATGCATGGCAAGCCCTTGGATGCCGATCGCTACGACCAGGCCCGGTGGATCGTGGAGCCGTTTCGGCTGTATGACTGCTGCCAAGAAAACGATGGTGCCGCGGCCGTCCTCGTGGTGGCCAGCGACCTGTATCGCATGGCTGCGCTCGGGCCCGAAGATGTCGGATCTGTGCAAGCCTATGAGAACTTCACCGGAGGTGTTCTCATGGCGCTCGCCGAGCATGGGTTCTTTCGCCCCGAGCAGGCCAACCAATTCCTGACTCTGGGCAACCTCATCGCCCCTGATGGCCAACTTCCCTTGAACACCAGCGGAGGCAACCTGGCAGAGGGCTATATGCACGGCTTTGAGCTGGTGATCGAAGCGGTCCGTCAAGTGCGAGGGACCTCCACATGCTTGGCACGAAAGCACGACGTGTCTTTGGTCATCAGCGCCCCCTTGGTCGCGCCGGCGAGCAACCTGCTTCTGGGCTCGCCACACACGCTATGACGCAGTCGACCTACCTGCCTGCGGGTCTTCCGATCCCGGTGCCTGAATCCGATGGCCTGTCAGCCCCGTTCTGGCAGGGCTTGCGTGAGCATCGGCTCTTGGTGCAACGGTGTACCAAGTGTCACCAGTGGCAATTCGGACCGGAGTGGCTGTGCCACCATTGTTTGAGTTTTGAACTGACCTGGCAGGCGGTCCCCCCACAAGGTCGCATCTTCAGTTGGGAGCGCGTTTGGCACCCCTCTCACGCGAGTCTCAAGGGACACACGCCTTATCTGGTGGTGCTCGTTGAATTGCCCCAAGCCGGCCATGTGCGCATGGTGGGCAACTTGCTGGGAGACCCGCTCCAAGAGGTGCACATCGGTGAAGAGGTTTGGGGCGAGTTCGAGCCCCACGATGACGCCGATCCGCATTACACCTTGCTGCAGTGGCGGCTCAAAGACGCGCCTTAAAAGTTCAGGGGCTTAAGCCTCAGCGACGTTCATTCCACAGCGTCAGGTAGTGGGCCTGCATGCGCTCCAAAAACTGCGCCATCTCACGAGCGGCTCCCTCGGCATCTCGGGCACGCAAGCAGCTGAGCAGTCGTCTTCGAGACGGCAGGGTGAACGCGTTTTGGCTGGGTCCAATGCGCTCGACAAACAAGCCCATCAGTTCCATCACGCCTTCCATGGTGATTTCGATGATGGGGTTGCGCGTGGCCTTGGCCAGAATCAGATGAAACTGCCGGTGCAAGCGCTGTCGCTCTTCAAAATGGTTGTTGGCGTCGGCCACCGCGGCCTGCGCCACGTTGGCTTCCAGCGCCAACAGATCTTCTTCGGTGGCCCGTTCGCACACCACACGCACCACCAACTCGCTGAGCCAGATACGCGCCTCGGTGAGGTGTTGTGGCGTGATGGCGCCCAAGTGATAGAGGTCGCTCAGCCCTCTGACCACCACGCCCGAACTTCCCGGCCGCACAAAGGCCCCCCCATTGGCGCCTTTGCGAGATTCAATCATCCCGGCGATTTCCAAAGCCCGCAGCGCCTCACGCAAGGTGTTGCGACTGACCTGAAACAAGGTGGCGAGCTCTCTTTCAGGCGGCAGCCGATCCCCCGGTCGGAGATATCCGTTGGCCACCTGGGCGCGGATCTGACCTGCAATGTCCTCAAACGCCCGGTGGGTGGTGATGGCCTGAAAAGCCAGCGGCGCAGCAACAGGAATGCCTTCCTCTCGACGATTCTGGTTGGGTGCCCTGATTGGCGCTTTGGGCCTGGTACAAGCCACGTTGGCGCAAGACAACTGGCCATCCAAACCCATCCGCATCGTCGTGCCTTACCCTGCTGGGGGCACGACCGACCAATTGGCCCGCGCCATCCAGCAGCCGCTGGCCGATACGCTCGGGCAACCCGTGGTCATAGAGAACAAGGCTGGCGCTGGCGGAACGCTGGGCACCGATGCGGCGGCAAAAGCCGCGCCCGATGGCTACACCTTGGTGTTTGGCAACAGCGGCCCCAACGCCATCGCACCCCTGGTGCGCAAATTGCCCTACGACTCGCTCAAGGACCTGCGTCCGCTGTCCACGGTGGCCATCGTGCCCATGATTCTCACCGTGCCTGCCGAGAGCCCTCACAAGACGGTCAAAGACTTTATCGCTTTCGCCCGCGCTCAGGGCAAAGCCATCAATTACGGGTCTGTGGGCAATGGATCGCTGTCGCACCTGACCGGAGAGTTGTTCAATGACTTGGCGGGCTTGAAGATGCAACACATCCCCTACAACGGTGGGGCCCCCATGGTCACGGCGTTCGCGAGCGGACAGTTGCACGCAGCCTTTGTCACGGGGCTGGACGGCGCCAGCATGGTCCAAGCGGGTCGCATCCGCTACCTGGGCGCGGGCAGCCCCAAGCGCACCGATGTGCTGCCGGGTCTGCCTGCCGTGTCCGAGGACATCCCTGGATTCCGAAGCATGGCGTGGTTTGGCCTGCTGGCGCCCCGTGCAGTGCCCGACGACATCGCCAACAAAATCCACGCCGCCATCCTCAAGGCCGTGGCGCGTCCAGAGGTGCGTAAATTGTTCGCAGATCGCAATGTCGAGGCGCGCAGCAGCACACCTCAAGAATTGGACAAGTTGATCCGTGACGAAATGGCTCAGTGGGCGCCAGTGGTCGCCCGCTCCGACGTCAAGGACTGATCGCCAGCGAGTGGCTCAACGGCCCTTCCACTGGGCCGGACGTTTTTCTGCGAAGGCCCTGGGGCCTTCGTAGGAATCCTCGGTAGCGCGGATGCGTTGTGTGAGTTCCTGCGCCTTGACCCAGAAGTCGGACTCGTCTGCGCTGTGGGCCTCACGCGCCAACTCCAAACTCCACATCACAGACAGCGGTGCATTGTCGGCAATGCGTTGGGCAACTTCCAAGCAACGCGGCAAAAGTTGGTCGTACGGCACCACCTGATTGACCAGCCCCCAGGACAAGGCCTGTTCAGCGGTGATGGTGTCGCCCGTGGCAATCAATTCCAAGGCCCGCCCTCTGGGGATTCGACGGGGCAACCTGAATAGACCCCCTGCCGTCGCTGCCAGGCCTCGCTTCACCTCAGGCAGTCCGAATACGGCTTGCGGCACACACAACGCAAAGTCACAAGCCAACATGATCTCGAACCCACCGGCCAAGGCAGGGCCATTGACGGCAGCGATCCACACCTTGCGACGTCGGGAGGCCACAAAGCCCGCAAATCCTCCATCGGGCGTGCTGCGGCCCGTCCCGGTGCCCGTAACGGCCACCTCTTTGAGGTCGGCGCCGGC
>RFSP01000224.1 GCA_009923895.1 Betaproteobacteria bacterium
TTCCGCTCGCCGGGCCAAGCGCTCGCGTTGGCGGGATTTTCATTTGGCGCCTATGTGGCCTCACAGGCCGCTGCCCAGCAACCCCCCGAGGCGCCCATCCATCGTTTGGTCCTGGTGGGACCCGCGGTCGACACCTTTGCCATGGCCCACGTGCCCGCGGGTACCCTCATCATTCAAGGCGAGACCGATGACGTGGTGCCCTTGAGCAGTGTGTTGCGCTGGGCTGCTGAACAGGCGCTGCCCGTGACCGTCATTCCTCGAGCGGGGCACTTTTTCCACGGACAACTGGGCTTGCTCAAGACCTTGGTGCTTCAAGCCGGGACCACCTCTGACTGACTTTATGAAACGTCTAGCCTTTTTGATCGTCCACCTCATGGCCTGGGTGGCCATGGGCCTGCACCCGGCATCCAGTTGGGCCCAGGTGCCCCAGCCGCCGGAGATCGCAGCGCGCCAGTACTTGTTGATCGATTTGTCGAGCCAGCAAGTGCTCGCCGAGCGCGATGCCGATACATCGGCCGATCCTGCCAGTCTGACCAAGCTCATGACGGCCTACCTGGTCTTCAATGCCCTGCGAGACAAAAAGCTCGCGCTGGAGCAGACGGTGCCGGTGTCCATGCGGGCCTGGGCCGAACGCAAAGGCGGCGGTTCGCTCATGTTCATCGACACCACCATGTCGCCCAAAGTGGAGGAGTTGCTCAAGGGCATGATCGTCCAAAGTGGCAACGACGCCGCCGTGGCCTTGGCTGAAGCCGTCGCGGGCTCCCTGGACAACTTCGTGGCCATGATGAACCGCCAAGCCCAAGCCTGGGGTCTCAAGAACACGCAGTTCAAGAATGTCACGGGCCTGACCGAGGCCGGGCATTTCAGCACCCCTCGCGACCTGGCCTTCATCGCTGCCAAGATCATCGTGGAGCACCCCACGTTCTACCCCACCTACTCCATCCGTCAGTACACCTACAACCGCATCAAGCAAGACAACCGCAACATGCTGTTGGGGCGCGACCCCTCGGTCGATGGCATGAAGACCGGTTACACCGAAGCAGCGGGCTATTGTTTGGTGGCCAGCGCGCAGCGCGAATTCCCCAACGGGCAGCGGCGCTTGCTCAGCGTGGTCATGGGGGCCGCTTCCAAAGAGGCCCGTGCCGCCGAGAGCCAAAAGCTGCTCAACTGGGGCTGGCAGGCCTGGGACGCCGTGCGTCTTTTTGACGCTGGCAAACCGGTTGCCACGGTGCCCGTGTGGAAGGGCGCGAAGTCCGAAGCCCGCTTGGGGGCTGGGCCCGGGGCCCTGTTTGTGGCCGTCCCCAAAGGTCAAGGCACGCAAATGAGAACGGTCATCGAGCGCACCGACCCCTTGGTGGCTCCCCTGGCGGCGGGTCAGCGCGTGGGCACCATCAAGGTCCTCACTGCAGCAGGTGCGCCCGTGTCCAGCGTGCCCTTGGTGGTGTTGGAGCCCGTCGAGCTGGCGGGCATCTTCGGTCGAGCCTGGGACGCATTGAGGCTGTGGATCAAGTAGTTCCTTGAACTCAAGTAACCTTTGGGCTGAACCCGATTTGCCGAAAACGAGGCTCTCATGACTGCAGCACTTCCTGACACCCTTTGCTACCTCAACGGTGACTACACCCCCTTGAACGAGGCCAAGATCAGCGTGCTCGATCGCGGCTTCATCTTTGGTGATGGCATCTACGAAGTGGTGCCGGTCTACGGTGGCAAGCTCTTTCGTTTTGATGAGCACATGGCCCGCATGGGACGGGGTCTTGGCAAGCTTCGCATCCCCAACCCCCACACCCGCGCCGAATGGCTCGAGCGCATTCGCCAGTTGGTCGCAGCCGCCACGGCCAAGACAGGGGCGAGCGATCTTTTGGTCTACATGCAAGTCACCCGCGGGGTGGCGCCCCGTGATCACGTCATGCCCGCCCAAATCCACCCCACGGTCTTCATCATGGCCAATCCCATGAAGCCGCCCAGTGCCGAGCAGCGCCACAAGGGCGTGACTTGTGTCACTGCCCGAGATTTTCGCTGGGAGCGCGGAGACATCAAGAGCGTGTCACTTCTGGGCAATGTGCTCGCGCGCCAAATCTCTGCCGATGCAGGGGCCACCGAGACCATCATGTTTCGCAACGGCCACCTCACTGAAGCCGCAGCCAGCAACGTGTGGATTGTTCGTGAAGGCGCGCTCTTGGGCGCCCCCAAGAGCGAGCACGTGCTCGAGGGCATCCGCTACGACCTGCTTCGTGAGCTTTGCGAGGAATGCGGTGTCCCCTACCACCTGCGCCCCATCGCCGAAGACGAGGTGCTGACGGCTGACGAGGTGCTGCTGAGCTCAGCCACCAAAGAGATCTTGCCCGTCACCCAAATTGACCATCAACCGGTGGGTCACGGGGCCTTGCGCGGCCGTCCGGGTCCGGTCTATGCCCGGCTGCACGAGGCCTACGAGCGTGCCAAAAAGGTGTTCCTCACCTGAGCCGACACGCCAAAGACGGTGACATCCATGGCTCCTGCCCCTTCCCCGACCGACTCTCTCATCGAGTACCCCAGCGCGTTTCCCATCAAAGTGATGGGTGCGCATGTCGAGGGCTTTGTGGAGGCCGTGGTGTCCGTGGCCCGTCACTTCGACCCCGACTTTGATGCGTCCACCGTGCAGACCCGTCCGAGCCGCGCGGGCAATTACCTGGGGGTGACCATCACGGTCACGGCCACCAGCCGCGAGCAACTCGACGAGCTGTACCGCACCCTGTCCACCCACCCCATGGTCAAGGTCGTTCTCTGAGCGGCTTGGGCAGGCCAGCGATGAGACGCGTCAATTGGGGTCGCTGCAGCTACGCGGGCATCGAAGCGCGCATGCAGGCATTCACGCAGCAGCGCGGCCCAGACACCGATGACGAGTTGTGGATGGTCGAGCACGACCCCGTCTTCACCCAAGGCGTGGCCGGTCGGCCAGACCACCTGCTCTCGCCCGGCGCCATTCCCGTGGTGGCCACCCGCCGCGGCGGGCAAGTCACCTTTCACGGCCCGGGGCAGGTGGTGGCCTATCCTTTGTTGGACCTGCGCCGTCTGGGTATCTACGTCAAAGAGTACGTCTTTCGCCTGGAGGCGGCCGTGCTGCAAGTGCTCGAGCAAGCCGGTGTCACCGGACACCGGGTGCCCGGTGCCCCGGGCATTTACGTGAGTCTGGACGACCCCTTTGGCCACCGCACTCTGCCGCGTCCGGCCCCCGGCGCAGACCCGTTCAAAGGCCTGGGCAAGATCGCCGCCCTGGGAATCAAAGTGAGTAATCACTGCAGCTACCACGGCCTGGCTCTCAACGTGCGCATGGACCTCGAGCCGTTTTCTCGCATCAACCCTTGCGGCTACGCCGGACTCCAGACCGTGGACCTCGCCAGCCTGGGGGTCGCATGGACCTGGGACCAAGCGGCCGATGCCCTGGCCGAACGGCTGCAACACCACCTGGCCCGCGCCATCCCGGCCCGATAACCGATAACATTCGGGTTTGCCCTGAACGCAGGCCCGCC
>RFSP01000225.1 GCA_009923895.1 Betaproteobacteria bacterium
GTGTTTCATGAGGCGTTTGACCTGCAACGCCTCTTGGGGTTTGTGTTGATTTGGGCCGCCCTGGCGCTCTACAGCGGCGAGGCGTTGTGGCGAAGTCGCCAGGAGGCAGGCGTGCAAGGCTGAAGGCCCCACGCCCGCCAGAAGAGCCTCAGCGCAAATCCCCCGCCAGGCTGGCCAAGGTGTCAGGGGCGATATCGATGTGGGCCGGGTAGTTCGTGTGGTCGCAACCGAGCTTCACCTGAGCGCCGGCCCGCACGGCGTCGCGGGCCGACTGCGGGAGTTCAAATCGGACAAAGTGGACCGACGAGGTCTTCTCTTCATTTTCTCGATCCAAATCTTCGTCGGCAATGGCGTAGACGCGGGCATGGCCCTCCACTTCGACAAACATGCGGTCTTCCACGCCAATGAGGCGGGCGAGTTCGCGCTTGCGCTCATGGGGATCGGGGTACTCGATGAGCATGGTGGCCTTCCAGTTGGTGCCATCCGGCACCAAAGGCGCATAGGCTTCGATCTCGCTTTGAATGCCCTCTTCGTCGAAGATCTTCTCGATGTGCAGCATCTCTTGAATTTGGCGACGGATGGTCTGCTCGTCTTCAAATTGCAAGGTCATGTGCTCGCCCAACTGCACGCTGCGCAGTTTGCGATGGGCGATGGACTCGGCCCGAGCCGTCTTGCGGATCTTGGCGTAGGCCTCAAGCGTGAGGAGGCTGTCGCGGTTGATGGTCACGGAAGTTCTCCTAAACGAAGTGTGAAATCAAGGGGCTGGCATGCCACAGAGGGCTACTTGAGGCCGTAGGCCTGCCTCATCAAGCTCAAGGGGTGCTGCAAAGCCTTGGGCGGCAAACCCGCCTGCTGCATGCCTTGGGCAATGTGGTGTCCAGCCAGGGCGCAATCGCTGCTGATGACATCGGGCTCATCCTTGGCCATGGCTTTGAAGACCGGCTTGCCAATCTTCATGGCGTTGGCATGGTAAGCCGTCTTGACACCGTAGGTGCCGGCATGCCCCGAGCAACGCTCCACGGTGTTGAGCTTGACCTCGACGGTCTGTCCGATCAGTTTGAACATTTCTTCGGTCTTGCGCCCGATGTTTTGCACGCGTCCATGGCACGGAATGTGGTAGCTGACCTTGCCCAGCGCCGACTTGAAATCGGTTTTGAGCAAACCGTCTTTGTATCGGGCCATGAGATATTCAAAGGGATCAAACATGGCGGCTTTGACGGCCTGCGTGTCAGCGCAATCGGGGAACATGAGCGGCAGCTCTTGCTTGAACATGAGCGTGCAACTGGGCACCGCGCTCAAGATGGCATAGCCCTCGCGCGCATAGCGGGCCAACACAGGCATGTTGGCGGCCTTGTGCTGGGCCACGGCGTCTAAGTCTCCCAGTTCGAGCTTGGGCATGCCGCAGCAGCTCTCCTTGTCGACGATGACATAGGGAATGTCATTGTGGGACAGCACCTTGAGCAAGTCGTGGCCAATGCCGGGCTCGTTGTAATTGACGTAGCAGGTGGAGAAGATGGCCACTTTGCCAGGCGTGCGCTCGCCCTGGGTGACCACCTGGGCGGAGGACTTCTGAGCACTCCAGCGGAAGCGGCTCGTGGCCAACTCGGGCATCCATGCGTCAGGGTGGACGCCCAATGCACGGTCCATGAGCTTGCGAGCGGTCTTGGTTTTGTTGATGGCGTTGACCGCCTGAACCACGATGGGAATCCCGGCGAAGCTGCCGTGCACATCGGTGGAGGCAAGAAACTTTTCGCCGGCGCTGACTTCACCTTTTTTATGCTTGATGGCCTTGGCCCGAAGCATCAGATGTGGAAAGTCGAGATTCCAGGGATGGGGAGGGGTGTAAGGACACTTGGTGAGATAGCACAGATCGCACAAATAGCACTGGTCCACCACCTTCCAATAGGCCTCTTTTTTCACCCCATGCACTTCACCGTCGTCGGTCGCATCGACCAGATCAAACAGCGTAGGAAAACTCTGGCACAGGCTCACACAACGGCGGCAGCCATGGCAGATGTCAAAGACACGCTCCATCTCTTTGAAGGCCGCTCCTTCATCGTAGAACTCGGGGTTCTTCCAATCCAAGGGGTGTCGGGTGGGCGCTTCGAGATTGCCTTCGCGCATGATGGGTGTTCCTGCTGGTAAGGGGTCTCAAGAAAACAAGGGGCACGAAGCCCCTTGTTGATTGGCCAGGATGCGGATCTCAGTCGACCAACGCGTCCAGAGCCTTCTGGTAGCGGTTGGCGTGAGAACGCTCGGCCTTGGCCAGGGTCTCAAACCAGTCAGCGATTTCGTCGAAGCCTTCCTCGCGGGCGGTCTTGGCCATGCCAGGGTACATGTCGGTGTACTCGTGGGTTTCGCCAGCAACAGCCGCCGCCAAGTTTTGACGGCTCGAACCGATGGGCAAGCCGGTGGCAGGATCGCCCACGGCCTCCAGGAACTCGAGGTGACCGTGCGCGTGGCCGGTCTCGCCTTCGGCCGTGGAGCGGAACAGCGCCGCCACATCGTTTTGGCCTTCCACGTCAGCCTTGTTTGCGAAATACAGATAACGCCGATTGGCCTGCGATTCGCCCGCAAAGGCGTCTTTCAGGTTCTGCTCGGTCTTTGATCCTTTCAAACCCATGTCATGCTCCTGTGGAATGAGGAATAAACCAGTTGCCGTAGGCACGGCAAGCAGGCCAGACGGTAGCAAAGTCGCTCCCGCCAAGCCAATACAAACAATCAATGATCGCAATAGCCTGAAGCAATTTCATAAAGGGCCACGATAGACCCAGTAAAAAGCTACGGCATTGACTGCCCTCTACCAACCGCTCAGGAAAGACCCAAAAGACGGCGCGCCAGGCGGTGGGAGGCCCCTTGGGGCGAAGCAAAGTCGTCCAAGACGGTGAAGTGATTGCACCAAGCCAGGGTCTCGCAAGTCGGCACCGACTCCAAGCCCCAGCGCTCCTGAATGAGGCGGTTGTGGCGCAGAAATTCATCGCTTTCCAGCGATCCCGCCAGGACATGCAGGGTGCCGGCCGGTGCAGGGAACCGCGCAGGGCTCAAGCGCCGAACCGCGGCAGGCGTCAGGCGCAGGTCTCGCTGCAAGAAAGGGGTTTGTCGCAAAGGCTCCAGGTCAAACACCCCTGAGAGGGACAGGGCCTGTTGGACAGCATGGGGCGGCATCTGCGGGTCCACCTGAGTCCAATTGGCACTGAGCATCATGGCACTCAGATGACCCCCTGCTGAGTGCCCGGCCACCACCAGCTTGCGCGGATCGGCGCCCAGCTGCGGCGCGTGGCGCCAGGTCCAGGCCACTGCACGCGTCATCTGCAAGGCGATGTCATCGATATGAACCGCTGGACACAAGGCGTAGTTGGGCACGACAACCACCGCGCCCGCGTCGCAAAAGGCAGGCGCCAACCAAGAGTGGTCCGACTTGTCCAAGGCGCGCCACCACCCGCCATGGATGAAAAACAGCACCGGCGCGGGTTGACGGCGAGTCCCGGTGGGCAAAAAGACATCC
>RFSP01000226.1 GCA_009923895.1 Betaproteobacteria bacterium
ATGCGCCGTATCCACACCCTCGCCCGGAAAGCCAAGGGAGCTGTGAGCTGGGCGCAGTTGCGCCAGCAGATGAACAGCCGCGAGAAGAAGGGCATCAGCGCTGCCCTGGCCGAGCTCGAGCTGCTGCCACCAGCCGCCGGTTTCGCGGGAGATCACCGGCGCCGCCACCAGGGCGGATGCACCCTGCTGCAGGCCCAACAGGCCGCGCAGGCGCTGGTTGTCGCGCTCCAGCTGCAGCAGCCGCGCCTGCTGATCGGTGCGCTCAGCGGACCGCACCCATTCCGACTGGGCCGATCCCGGCCAGAAGGGGCGGCTCAGCAGGGCATAGGCGTCGCTGAACAGGGCGCCTTTGCTGAGCCGCACGGCCCCCAGGGCCAGCAGCAGCAGCCCCCAGGGCCAGGCCTGGGCCAGCTTCTGCACAACGGGGACGCGCAGGATGCGTCCGGACATCACGCTCAGGCGGCGACGCGGCTGAAGTCAGGGGTGTCGAGCACCCGCTCGAGGCGCTTGTAGTCCTCCAGCACGCGGCCGCAGCCGTTGACCACGCACAGCAGCGGGTCTTCGGCCACGTGCACCAGGATGCCGGTCTCGTGGCTGATCAGGTCGCTGATGCCCCGCACCAGGGCACCGCCGCCGGCCAGCATGATGCCGCGGTCCACGATGTCGGCCGCCAGCTCGGGGGGCGTGCGCTCGAGGGTGCGCTTCACCGCCTCCACGATCACGTTGAGGGGCTCCGCCATCGCTTCGCGCACATCGCCGGCGCGCACGTTGATGGTGCGGGGCAGGCCGGAGAGCAGGTGCAGGCCGCGCACGTCCATGGAGGTTTCGTCGTGCACCGCATCGGGGAAGGCGGAGCCGATGCGGATCTTGATCTCCTCGGCGGTGCGCTCGCCCACCACCAGGTTGTGCACCTTCTTGAGGTACACGCCGATGGCGTCGCTGAGCTCATCACCCGCCACCCGCACCGACTCGCTCAGCACCGTGCCCCCCAGCGACAGCACCGCCACTTCGGTGGTGCCACCGCCGATGTCGACGATCATCGTGCCCACGGGCTCGGTGACGGGCAGGCCAGCCCCGATGGCGGCGGCCACGGGCTCATCGATCAGGTGCACCTGACGGGCCCCGGCCAGGCCGGCCTCACGCACGGCGCGGCGCTCCACGCCGGTGACGCCGCTGGGGATGCCGATCACCAACCGGGGGGCCACGATGCCGCGGCCTTCATTGCCCTTCTGAATGAAGGTTTTGATCATCTGCTCGGCGGCGTCGAAGTCCGCAATCACGCCGTCGCGCAGGGGACGCACGGCGCGGATGTTGCCGGGGGTGCGGCCGAGCATCAACTTGGCCTCATCGCCCACCGCCAGGGGCACGCCGCGCTCGAGATCGATGGCCACCACCGAGGGCTCCTGCAGCACGATGCCCTTGCCGGACATGTACATCAGGGTGTTGGCCGTGCCCAGGTCGATGCCGATGTCGCGGGAAAGCTGAAAACGCTTAAAGAACACAGACGGTCGGCCGAGCGGCGCGAATCATAGGTGGATTGTGCAGGCCCACCCCCCCGGCGCCAACGGAGCCGGACCGGTGGAACATCCGGGCCAAGGGGTGGAACTCTCTGGATGAAGCACCCCGCCCAGGGGCTGCATCATGTCCTCAACGCATTCATTCAGGAGAACGCCATGGGCGTCAATTCCGTCACCCTCGTGGGCCGCGCCGGCCGCGACCCCGAGGTTCGCTACTTCGAGTCGGGAAGCATGGTGGCCAACCTCACCATGGCCGTGAACCGGCGCAGCAACGGCGACGAGCCGGATTGGTTCAACCTTGAAATCTGGGGCAAGCAGGCCCAGGTGGCCGCCGACTATGTGCGCAAGGGATCCCTGCTGGGGATCATCGGCAGCTTCAAGCTCGACCGCTGGACCGACCGCGCCAGTGGCGAAGAACGCACCAAACCGGTGATCCGCGTCGACCGACTGGAGCTGCTGGGCTCCAAGCGCGACGCCGAAGCCGGCGGCTTCGGGGGTGGCGGCTTTGGCGGCGGCGAACCCAGCGACGAGGAAGTGCCGTTCTGAAGAACGCCCACAGGGGCTCAGTGGCCCGAGTTGCGTTTCCGCCAGGTGCGCAGCCCGAGCCACACCAGGCCGGCGGCCACCGCCAGCACCAGCAGGATCTTCACCGCCTTGGCCACGGGCTCGATCCACAGCTCCACGTTGCTGTAGCCCTGGCCCAGGGCCAGGCCCGCCAGGGTGAGCAGCAAGGTCCAGATCAGGCTGCCGGCGGTGGTCCACAGCAAAAACGGCGCCAGGGGCATCAGTTCGATGCCCGCCGGCACGGAGATCAGCGTGCGAATGCCGGGCACCAACCGGCCCCAGAACACCAGGGCGGTGCCGTAGCGGTTGAACCAGCTGCGGCTGCGCTGCAACTCCTGGGGGCTGATACCGATCCAGCGGCCATGGCGCTCCAGCCACTGCTCCAGGCGCTGCTCATTGATCAGGCGGCCAACGCCATACCAGGGCAAGGCGCCAAGCACCGTGCCCAACAACCCCGCCAGCACCACCGGCAGCAGGGCCAGTTGGCCCTGCTGCACGTAGAAGCCCCCGAGGGGCATGATCAATTCCGAGGGGATCGGCGGAAACAGGTTTTCCAGGAACATCGCCGCGAAGATGGCGCCATACCCCAACCAAGGGTTGGCCTCCACCGCAGCTCCGATGAGCTGCGGCAGCTGCTGCACCAGGTCTGTCACCGCCAGGCCCATCAGTAGCGGTAGTGCTCCAGCTTGTAGGGGCCTTCCACCGGCACGTTGATGTAGTCGGCCTGCTCCTGGGTGAGCTCGGTGAGGCGGGCGCCGATCTTTTCCAGGTGAAGACGGGCCACCATCTCATCGAGGTGCTTGGGCAGCACATACACCTGCTTCTCATACTGCTCGCCCTTGGTGAACAGTTCGATCTGGGCCAACACCTGGTTGGTGAACGAGTTGCTCATCACGAAGCTGGGGTGGCCGGTGGCGCAGCCCAGGTTCACCAGGCGGCCTTCCGCCAGCAGGATGATGCGGTTGCCGCTGGGCAGCACGATGTGGTCCACCTGGGGCTTGATGTTGTCCCAGGGGTATTGCTTCAGCGACGCCACATCGATCTCGTTGTCGAAGTGGCCGATGTTGCACACGATCGCCTGATCCTTCATCTGGATCAGGTGCTCGTGGCGGATCACGCGGAAGTTACCGGTGGCGGTCACGAAGATGTCCACATCGCGCACCACGTCGTCGAGGCGCACCACGCGGTAGCCCTCCATCGCCGCCTGCAGGGCGCAGATCGGATCGATCTCAGCGATCATCACGGTGGCGCCGAGGCCGCGCAGCGACTGGGCTGAACCCTTGCCCACATCGCCGTAGCCCAGCACCAGGGCCACCTTGCCGGCCACCATCACATCGGTGGCGCGCTTGATGGCATCCACCAGGCTCTCACGGCAGCCGTAAAGGTTGTCGAACTTGCTCTTGGTGACC
>RFSP01000227.1 GCA_009923895.1 Betaproteobacteria bacterium
TGACGCGCGCCTTCCATGGTCAGATCGTCACTGAAAATCGCACCGCCAAAGCCCAACTGGGTTCGCAAGATGTCTCGCAGCCATCGCGACGAGAAGCCCGCCGGCTTCGTATCCACCTTGGGGTAAATCACGTGGGCGGGCATGACGCTGGCCAAGCCAATGTTCAGCCATTCGTAAGGCCGCGCGTCGTCGGCCAATATCGCTTTGAGAGAGCGTGAGTCCACCGGCACCGCCACGTGACTGTCGGCAGCCACATAGCCATGACCCGGAAAGTGCTTGCCGCAATTGTGCATGCCGGCAAGGAGCAAACCGTGCATCACGCTCTTGGCCAGCAGCGTCACCACACGCGGGTCTCGATGGAACGCACGGTCACCGATGACACCGCTGGGTCCATGGTCGAGGTCCAGCACCGGGGTGAAGCTCAAGTCGACCCCGCAAGCACGCAACTCCGAGGCCAACACATACCCCACCGCGCTGGCGACTTGGGTGGCCTTCATCGCATCTCGCATCCAGAGCTCACCCAAGCGCCTCATCGCCGGCAGCGAGGTGAATCCATCCGTTCTGAAGCGCTGCACCCGACCACCTTCGTGATCCACACACACCAAGAGGTCCGGTCGGATGTCTTTGATTTGTGCCACCAGGTCGGTGAGCTGGCGCCGATGTTCCCAATGACGGGCAAACAAGATCAGCCCCCCCACCAACGGATGCTTCAGGCGACGACGGTCATCGGCATTCAACGCCGTCGCGGCAATGTCCAGCACCACAGGCGCGTGCGCCAGGGTCGCATGTCGAGGGGTCATGTGCGTTCCTTGTCTTCCAACACTTCCACCACCACAAAGGCACTGGCGTAGTCCATTTCGTCGCTCACGCTCACATGGGCTCGCAGCTGTCGCGCCGCACACCAATCGGCCAATGCACCGTGCAAGGCAATCTCGGGTTTGCCACTGCGCGCTTTGACCACTTCGCAAGCCCGCCAAGTCATGGGCATGCGCATGCCCAGCCCAATGGCTTTGGAAAACGCTTCTTTGGCAGCAAACCGGGTGGCCAAGTACCGCACACCGCGTGAGGGCGTGCGCGCTGAGCGCTCCCGAAACACCGCCAGTTCATGCGGCCCCAGCACCTTTTGCGCAAATCGCTCACCACGCCGCTCAAGCGTCGCTTGGACCCGCCGGATGTCACAAATATCGGTGCCGATGCCGTAGATCACTCGCCTGGCACTCCTCGAATGCACTGTTGGTACATCTTGACCGTCTGCGCCAGGCCAAACTCCAGGGCGTCGGCGCACAAGGCGTGACCGATGGAGACTTCCTGCACACCGGCAACCGCACGCAAGAAGTCCGGCAGGTTGTCCCGGTTCAAATCGTGTCCCGCATTCAGGCCCAGCCCCACCGCCTGAGCCGCAGCCGCTGCCGCCACGTAAGGGGCCAGCACGTCTGGCTGCTGCGGCGTGCCGTGGGCGCGCGCATAGGCTTCGGTGTACAGCTCCACGCGGTCGGCGCCCAGCTCTTTGGCCATGCGCATGGACGGTGCTTGGGGGTCCATGAAGAGGCTCACCCGCATGCCCATGGCCTGCAGTTGTGCAATCAACGGTCGCAGCCGCTCGCCGTCCTGCGTCAAATTCCATCCATGATCCGAAGTGGCCTGCTCCACACTGTCAGGCACCAAGGTGGCCTGTTGGGGCGTCAAGCCGACCGCATGCAAATCGCGCAGCAAATCCATCAGGTTGTGAAACGGATTGCCCTCCACATTGAATTCCGCCTGAGGCCATTGCTTGAGCAGTCGGGCCAACTCCCACACATCGTCCGAGGTGATGTGCCGGGCATCGGGTCGCGGGTGCACCGTGATGCCATCGGCCCCGGCCTCCAGGGCGATGACCGCCAGCCGAGCGACTTGGGGCAAGCCCACAGGCCGCGTGTTGCGCAACAAGGCAATCCGGTTCACGTTGACCGACAAGGCGGTGCGGCCTGCGTGGGCAGATGCGTGGGCTTCAGGTGCGACGAGTGGGTTCATGGGCAATCAAATTCTGCACCCCTTGCATGACGGTGCGGGTGCGCAAAGTGGACGTCCCTGCATGATAGTGAAGGAGTGCTCGCAAGGCGGTGCGCAAGGGGGCCAAGGTCGGCACGCAAGCGCGCTGCAAAGCGGCCACGGTGGCCGTGACCGACTCTTCGGTGTGCAGCGCGGCTTGCAATTGCAGGAGTTGAGCGCCGCTCAGCGATCCGGCCTCTTCTCGGGCCACCATGACGCCAGCTTCTGGCACCAAGACATAACGCTGCTCGGCGGCCACCGGCAGCAAAGTGAGCGTCACCACGGACAAATCGGGCAACAAACCGGCCTCTCGCAGCAAGAGGAGTTCGAAGGCTCTCAGGGCCGCCTGCTCGCGGGCAGGCTCCGAGCCCTCGACCAGGCCGGGCAGGGTCAGGGCGTAGGCATCAAACAGCGCCGGGTGCGGGTCTTGCCGCGCCAAGAGCTTCATCACCAATTCATTGCAATAAAAGCCCCGAAAGAGCGCCGACCCCGACAACATGGGCCAGCCGCCGGCCCATTCAGCCTGGCGCAGCGTGTGGACTTCGGTGTTTTCGTCGGCCACAGACTTGGACAGGCTCACGTGCAGTCGCTGAAAGGGCAACAGGACCGACCGAAACTGCGAGTACGGTCGCTTGGCTCCTTTGGCGGCCACGGCCAGCCGGCCGCGCTCACGCGTGAACAGGTCCAGAATCAGGCTGGACTCGCTCCAGTGGTAGCTGTGCAGGACAAAAGCCTCCAGCGGTCCTGAGGCCGCCCTTTTGGAGCCGCCGGAGCCGCCGGAGCCGCTGGAGCCGCCCGCGCGCGCGCTCACGATCCGTACCCGTAGGTGCGAAGGTGCTCTTCGTCGTCGGCCCACCCGCTGCGAACCTTCACCCACAGCTCCAAGAACACTTTGGCATCCAACAAGGTCTCCAAATCCTGGCGAGCTTCCGCGCCGATGCGCTTGAGCCGTTCGCCCCCCTCGCCAATGATCATGCCTTTGTGCGCTTCCCGCTCGACGATCACGGTGGCCGCAATCCTCACCATGCGCGCGGCCCGAACACCGGGTTCTTCTTCAAACTTGTCGATGACCACGGTCGATGTGTAAGGCAACTCGTCGCCCGTGAGTCGAAAAATCTTTTCTCGAATGAGTTCGCTGGCCAGGAACTTTTCACTTCGATCGGTCAGTGCATCTTCGTCATGAAACCAAGGTTGCTGCGGCAAAAGGGGCCTCAAAATGTCCAAAAGCCGCTCCACATCTGCAGGCTTTTGCGCAGAAAGTGGGACAAATTCTGCAAATTTGTACTCATCTTGCATCTTCTGCAGCCAAGGCAATACATCTTGTCTGCGAGGCAAGGCGTCCAGTTTGTTGCCCACAAGCACCACTGGCTTGGAAAATCCGGGGGAACGCATCAGATTCAA
>RFSP01000228.1 GCA_009923895.1 Betaproteobacteria bacterium
CGTCCAAGGACGCCGACACGTCACGCAGCTCCTGCGGGCCCCTAGAGAGCAACTGCTTCATCGACGCATAGGGCAGCTCCACCAAGCGGCCGTTGCGCAGCGCACCTACACGGGCGGCTTGGGGGGCAGAACGTAGGCTGTAGGTTGCCAGTTTCATCAGAACTCCTTCAATGAAAAGATCACTTGCGCGGCTCGCCTTGCGGAGGCTGGGGGAGCAGTCGTGCACGACCTCCGAGCTTGTCCCAGAGGAACGCAAACTCCATGGCCAGCATGTCAGCGCGTTGGGCGCTGTCGGCGGCGCCGCCATGTCCACCTTCGATGTTTTCGAAATAGGTGACGTTGTGGCCTTGCTCGATCATGCGTGCCGCCATCTTGCGTGCGTGACCGGGGTGGACGCGGTCGTCTTTGGTGCTGGTGGTGAACAGCACGGGCGGCAATTTGGCCTCAGGCCGGACGTTTTGATAAGGGCTGTACTTGGAGATCCATGCCCACTGCTCAGGCAGGTCGGGGTTGCCGTACTCGGCCATCCAGCTGGCGCCGGCCAGCAACAGGTGGTAGCGCTGCATGTCCAGCAGCGGCACCTGGCAGACCACGGCCCCAAACAACTCGGGTCGCTGCAACATCACCGCACCCACCAAGAGACCGCCGTTGCTGCCTCCTCGGATGCCCAGCTGGTGGGGGTTGGTGATGCGTTGAGCCATGAGGTCTTCGGCCACCGCCGCGAAGTCGTCGTAGCTCTTTTGCTTTTGAGCGCCGATGGCTGCTTGGTGCCAGGCCGGGCCAAACTCTCCGCCGCCGCGGATGTTGGCAATGACCAAGACCCCGCCTTTGGCAAACCAGGCGCGCCCATAGGTGCCAGAGTACCAAGGCAATTGCGAGACACGAAAGCCGCCATAGCCGTACAGCAAGGTGGGGTTGCGCCCATCGGCCGTGGCGCCCTTGGGCCAGACCACAAAGTAAGGCACGCGGGTGCCATCTTTGGAGGTGGCAAAGCGTTGCTCCACTTTCATACCGCTCGCATCAAAGTAGGCAGGCAGGGCCTTGAGCGTGTCACGCGCGTCGCGGCCTATGCGCGCCAATTGCAAGGTATCGGGCGTGAGAAAGTCGGTGTAGCTGAGCAAGTAGTCGTCGCCCAGAGGGTCGTCCTTGATCAGGCTGTCATGCAAGGCCGTGACCCTGAGCGCACCTGGGGAAGGGGTGTCCACGTCACGCGATTGCCAAGCGCTGCCCACGCGCTTCCACTCCTGCAGCCGCCCGACGACGTTGTCGAGCACATTGAGCAAGACGGCCGAGCGCGTGAGCGTAAAACTCGACAGAGACCGCGTGGCCGTGGGCGTGAACAAGGCTTGCCACTGTGGATGCCCAGCAATGAAGTCCGCCGCGCTGGCCACCAAGAGCGCACCTTTGGCCCAACGAGCCTGCGGGGTGGTCAAGTCGCTTCTCAATTGCATCAGCACCTGATCGGCCCAAAAAGTGACTTGGGCGTCTGCGGGTTTGTTCAGGGCTTGAAGGCGATCACCCACCAAGATGAATTGCTCGGTCGTGAAAAAGTCAGGCGAGCGTCCGAACACTGTGCGCTCGAAGCCCGGCGTTTTGTCCACATAGACCCAGGCCGAGACATCGGTCTTGCGGCCTTCAAACACGGTGACGGCCTCGCTGAGCGCTTGCCCGCGTTTCCAGCGTTTGATGACGCGCGGATAGCCCGAATCGGTGAGGGAGCCGGGGCCAAAGTGGGTGGCCACGTACAGGGTGTCGGAGTCGATCCAGTCGACGCTGGATTTGGCTTCTGGCAACTCGAATCCGCCTTGGACAAACGTTTTGGTGACGGTGTCGAATTCACGCACGACTTTGGCATCAGAGCCACCTGGCGAAAGCTGTAAGAGGCAGCGTCGGTAGTCAGGCCCAAGGCAGGTCGAGCCGCCCCAGACCCAACTCTTGCCTTCGGCCTTGCCCAAGGCGTCGAGATCCAACACCGTTTCCCACTCGGGGTTGGCAGAGCGATAACTTTGCAGCGTGGTGCGCCGCCACAACCCTCGGGGGTGATCGCCGTCTTGCCACAGGTTGTAAAACCAAGCGCCACGGCGAGAGATTTGCGGGATGCGTGCCGAGGAGTCCAAGATGCCGCGAATGGCGTCGCGTGTGGCCTTGAAGTCGCTGCCCCCTTGGAGCTGCTGCTGCGACTGGGCATTGCGTTCACGCACCCAGTTCAAGGCTCGCTCGCCGGTGACCTCTTCAAGCCACAAGTAGGGGTCTTGCACTGCGGGTGCTGCTGTGGAGTCACTCATCGTCAAACTCAAGAAAGAAATCAAGGCCAGGCCAAGCGCCCATGCGGCACGTCGGGAACTGCGAAGGGGTAATGGGGATTTCATGGACAGGATCATAGGTCACCCCCCTTCAACGCTTGTGGCGTCAGGGTGACCGTGCCGGAGTCTGCGCTGACCCATACCTGAGCGTCTTGAACGCTGACCTGCCATTGCATGGAGCGCTGGGCCAACGCCGCCAACGCTTGCGATTGATCGTGAGGAATTTGCCAAATGTTCAATCGTGAAAGTCGGTGAAGCTTGTTTTCTATGCCCGACCACCACACAGGCACTGCATGTCCGTAGGTATAGACGGTGACCTGCTCGGCGCGTCCACAGGCCTTGGTGAGTCGGCGCTCGTCGGGCTGACCCACCTCGATCCAATGCACCAATTGGCCGGAGAGATCGTGCTGCCACAGGTCGGGTTCGTCGGCATCCGAGAGCCCCCGGGCAAATTGCAGCGCACCCCGATGGTCATCGGCAGGCACTTGCAGGGCAAAAGCCAGCAGTCGCACCAGCAGACGCTCCTCGGTCTCTGAGGGGTGCAGGGCCAGGGTCAAGGAGTGGTCGGCATACACCTGCCGGTCCATGTCAGCAATCTGAAGTTGGGCTTTGTAGATGGTGGATTTGAGGGCCATGGCGGGTCCCGCATGAGGGTCTTCGACGCGGCCATCCGAAGCCGATGACCAACCAATGGCATCATCGCGCAAGTTCCTTCCGTTTGGGATTCAAGATGACGATCTTTGCCAAGAATTTCTTGCCTGTTCGAGCGCCGGCGGTGCGCGTGTTCGCGGCTCTGCTGACCGTGGGTTGGACGCTGAGTTCCGCTTGGGCACAAGGGGTCCCGGCCACGCCCAACAAGCCGGCTCGCACTACCTTCACCCCCGCCGTGCCCAAGAAACCCGCGCCTGTCACCGAGGCCGCCCCGGGGGCGATGGTGCGCGTGCCGGCGCGCGTGGACGCGCTCGAGGGGCCCGAGGGGCGCACCCGCCCGGTCGTCGCCGGCGGGCAGGCGCAGGCGCCGTGGACGGCGGGGGTCTCGTTCTGGCGTCGGGCGGGTGAGCGTGTGGGCGCGCTCGTGGTGAACGCGGAGCCGCAGGAGTCCGATGCCGCGCGGCTCG
>RFSP01000229.1 GCA_009923895.1 Betaproteobacteria bacterium
CACCGGACGCATCCACCACGCGCCCGCCACGGCTCCCAAAACACAGGCCACCACCGCCGCGGCAATGATGCCCCACCGGCCCCCTTTGGCGGCTGCGCGCACCTGCGATCCTGGGCCCACTTGAGGCGGAACCGGTCGTGCCAGTGGCAAGGGTGATGAAGCCGCAGGCAAACCACCCAAGTCCGACCCGCGGCCGCGGTCTCGGTCGACTTCGGCTTTTCGAAGGGCATCGAGGATGAAAGACATGGCCTTACCTGCCTGCGCCCCAGGGCGACTGAGACCACCACGTCAGCAACCCAGCGCCGAGCCCAATGCCCACCAACCCAGCGGCCAGGACCAGCAGGGCCACACGCCAGGCCCCTGCCCTCCACCACGCGGCCGCAGAGGCCTCAACCCCTGAGATCTCTCGCCAAGCCGCCTCAACCATGCGCGTATCCGCTGAAGAACGGCCCGCGGCCCAAGCCCCCAAGAGCACGCGGTCGCACAACACATTGATGCGTCGGGGCACGCCTTGGGTGAGCGCATGAATGCGCTTGAGCGCACCGGCATCAAAAGGCACGGCCGAGGCCAGCCCAGCCACCGCCATGCGGTGGGCCACGTAGCTCGTTGTTTCCTGAGCGGACAAAGCCTGCAAGTGATACCGTGCAATGACGCGCTGCGACAGCTGCTCCAGGTGGGGCTGGGCCAGCAGCGTTCGCAATTCGGGCTGGCCGATGAGAATGATCTGCAGCAGCTTGCGCTCCTGCGTTTCCAAGTTGGTCAGCAGCCGCAACTGCTCTAACACCTCGGCCGACAAGTTCTGCGCCTCGTCCACGATCAGCACATTGTTTTCACCCGCTGCATGCGTGGCCAGCAAGTGGTCATTGAGCGCGTCAATGTGCCCTTTGATCGTGCGGCCGCGCTTTTTGGGAATGTGAAACTCAGCGCAGATGGTGGCCAGCAATTCGGCCGTGGTTTGTTTGGGATTGAGCACATAGGCCACATGACAGTTTTGCGGCATGTGCTCCAAAAAGGCACGGCTGACGGTGGTCTTGCCCGCCCCCACCTCGCCCGTGAGCAAGACAAATCCGCCACCCGTTTGGAGGCCAAAGAGCAAATGCGCCAACGCCTCCCGATGCCGCTCGCTCATGAAAAGAAAGCGTGGGTCGGGCGCAATGGAGAACGGCTCTCGCTGCAATCCAAAAAAGTGTTCGTACATGGCCATGGTGCAACGCCTTCAGGCGACGGACTCCAAACCCAAGGCCACCCGGGCCTGGTATTCACGGTCCAGCAAGCTCATCACCACCAAGCTGTCATACCCATCAGCGCCCTCAATGGAGACGCGCACACTTTCTCGCAATCGGCCCTCTTCCACAAATCCTTCGGCCTCATAGAAGCGCATGGCGGGCACGTTCAACGATTTCACGTCCAACCAAAACCGGTGAGCGCGGAAGTCACCAAAAGCCAGTCGCTTGAGCTGGCGAAGGCAGGCCCGGCCGATGCCCTGTCGCTTGACTTGCAGCACCATGCGCTTGAGTTCCAAGCTGCGATGGGGATTGCGGCAACCTTGCAAAATGACAAAACCACATCGATCCCATTCGGGGCCGGCCTCGACCATGAAGTGCCTGAAGTCGGGGATGCGCACCGCGCCCTCGTGTTGGGTGTGATCCCAAGGGGTGATGAAAGGCAGATTGTGTGGGTCGGACTCCACCGACACCACAAACGCCAAATCCGAGAGCATGGTGGGGCGCAGGCGCACGCGTGCCACAGGCTGCGCGACGGCTGAATCAGACATCGATGTCCACCGCGTCGCCGTGAAGCTCCATCAACTCTCGCCGCGCCGCCGCCTCGCCTTTGCCCATGAGTTTGGTCAATGATCCCACCACGCCCGCAAAGTCTTGCATGCCATAGCCCACTCTGAGCAGGCGACGGGTGTCGGGGTTGAGTGTGGTGTCCCACAGCTGCTCTGCACTCATCTCACCCAGGCCTTTGAAGCGGCTGATGGTCCAACTGCCTTCGCGTGCCCCTTCTTTGCGCAACTTGTCCAGAGCCGCCTGCAGTTCACCCTCATCCAGGGCATAGATCTTGGCCGCCGGCTTTTTGCCGCGCGCCGGCGCATCCACCCGGAACAGCGGCGGCTTGGCCACATACACGTGACCGCGCTCAATGAGCTTGGGAAAGTGCCGGGTGAAGAGGGTCAACAGCAACACTTGAATGTGCGATCCGTCCACGTCGGCATCGCTCAAGATGCAGACCTTGCCATAGCGCAAGTTGCTCCAGTCCAGCTCATCATCGGGGCCATGGGGGTCAATGCCAATGGCCACCGAGATGTCATGAATCTCATTGTTGGCAAAGAGGCGGTCGCGCTCGACCTCCCAAGCGTTGAGCACCTTGCCGCGCAAGGGCAAGATGGCCTGGGTCTCTTTGTCGCGCCCCATCTTGGCACTGCCGCCGGCGGAGTCACCCTCCACCAGAAAGACTTCATTCAGCGCCAAGTCGCGGCTCTCGCAATCGGTGAGCTTGCCAGGCAGCACCGCCACGCCCGAGCCTTTGCGCTTTTCCACCTTTTGGCTGGCCCGTTGACGCGTCTGGGCCTGGCGAATCACGAGCTCGGCGAGCTTCTTGCCATGCTCCACATGTTGATTCAGCCACAGCTCGAGGGCCGGGCGCACATAGCCTGAGACCAGACGCAGCGCGTCGCGGCTGTTCAATCGTTCTTTGATCTGCCCTTGAAACTGCGGATCCAAAACTTTGGCCGAAAGCACAAAACTCGCTCGCGAAAATACGTCTTCCGGCATGAGCTTGACCCCCTTGGGCAACAGCGAATGCAGGTCAATGAAACCTTTGACGGCTGCAAACAAACCGTCTTTCAAGCCGGACTCATGGGTGCCACCGGCCACCGTGGGAATGAGATTGACATAGCTCTCGCGCAGCACCTGACCGTCGTCGGTGAAAGCCACACACCACGCGGCCCCCTCACCTTCGGCCACGTTTTCTGCCTCTGAGCCGCTGGCGTATTGCTCGCCTTCAAACAAAGGAATCAACGGGTCGGCTGCAAGGCCTTGAGACAGGTAGTCTCGCAAGCCCCCTTTGTAGTGCCAGGTTTGCGTTTCGCCCGACTTTTCTTGGGTCAGTGTGACAGTCACGCCGGGCATCAACACGGCCTTGCTGCGAAGCAAATGCACCAGGTCATGCCGTGGCAGCTCGGCACTCTCAAAATATTTCGCATCCGGCCACACCCGCACCGACGTGCCCTGCTTGCGATCCGCAGCCACTCGTGGACGCAGCTTCAAGGGCTCCACCACATCACCGCCTGCAAAAGTCAGTGTGGCCACTTGCCCGTCTCGCCACACACTGACTTGCATGCGTTTGGCCAGCGCGTTGGTCACACTCACGCCCACGCCGTGCAAGCCGCCAGAAAAGCTGTAGGCCCCTCCCGC
>RFSP01000230.1 GCA_009923895.1 Betaproteobacteria bacterium
TTTGCGCTCCTGTTGGGCCTTCTTCTCTTTTTCAATCGCAATCTGTGGGTCGGGCACTTGAGGCTTGGGCGGCGCTTCTTGCACAACGGGCGGCGTCACCGGAGCGGGCGGTTTGACTTCCGCAGGAGGGGTCGGCTGCGGTTCCGGCTGGGGCTCGGTGGCACCGGGCAGCGGCGCCGACTGTTGCACCTGCGACCAGAGCTCGGCAGACACCACCGTGGGCGGCGGAGGCGTCCAAGGAATGTTGAACGACAGCGCAGCAAACAGCAAGGCATGCACCACCAAGGCCACCAGGGCCCCGTGGCGCAATTCGCCTTGGCCCCGTGGCGGCGTCAATGCCGACCCCGGCGTGTTGGACTTCACCCACGCCGTCATGCGCTCAGCCGCCTTGTTTGACTGAAAGCCCGACGCGCCGCACACCCGAGCGCTGCAACGTGTCCATGACCTTCACCACGCTCTCATAACGCACACTGCGATCTGCGCTGATGACCACGGGCACGTCGGCGTTGCCGGCCTGTAGCGCCTGGACCTGGGCCGAAATTTGATCCAGCACCACGGGCGCAGGCTCTTGAGAATCGATGCGCATGCGCATCTGGTCGTTGCTGTTGACGATGATCTCAATGACCGATGTCGGGCGCTGGGCCGACTTGCCCACGGTAGGCAAATCCACAATGCCCGTGGTGATGAGCGGCGCGCTCACCATGAAGATGATCAAGAGCACCAACATGACATCGATGAACGGGACCATGTTGATCTCGTTCATGGCCCGGCGCGAGCGTCCCGAGCCGCGGCGTGAGACCAAAGCGGCCATGGTCAGCGCCCTCCTGCCGATGCAGAGGTTCCTGCATTGCGTTGCAAGATGTTGCTGAACTCTTCGATGAAGGTCTCCATGTGCATGGCGATGCGATCAATGTCGCGGGCGAAGCGGTTGTACGCAATCACCGCGGGGATGGCCGCAAACAGGCCGATGGCGGTGGCCACCAAAGCTTCTGCAATGCCAGGCGCCACACTGGCCAGCGACACCTGCTGCAAATGTGACAAACCCACGAACGCGTGCATGATGCCCCAGACCGTGCCAAACAAGCCCACGTAGGGGCTCACTGAAGCCACCGAGGCCAGAAAGCTCAAATGGCTTTCAATGACGTCCATCTCTCGCTGGAAGCTGGCACGCATCGCCCGCCGTGCGCCGTCGAGTTGAGCGCCTGCATCCAACCGCTTTTCTCGCAGCTTCAAAAATTCGCGCATGCCACTGGCAAAAATGCGCTCCAACGGCGCGCTGTGAGGCTTGCTGCCGGCTGCTTGACTGAGCTCGGTCAAGCTGCGCCCCGACCAGAACTCGCGCTCGAAATCGTCATTGCGATTTCGAACACGTCTGAGCCCAAAGAGCTTGCCGAAGATGACGGTCCAACTGCCCAGCGAGGCGAACATCAAACCGGCCATCACCAGTTGCACCACCAAACTCGCGTGGGTGACCAAAGAAAGAAAGGAAAAGTCTTGGTTCATGCCAATATCCTCTTCAAGGAGGGAGGAAACCGTCGAGGTCGCAGCGTGGATGCGTCCACGCAAGCCACCCGAATTTCACCGTCAGCCAACACCTCACCATGGCGCCGGGCTTGCTGACTAAAGGTGAGCGATGCGGGGCCCGTCTCGGACACTGCGGCCGTGACATCGATTTCATCATCGAGCCGCGCGGGACGCAAGTAGCGCACGCGCGTGTCGGTCACGATGAAGATCACGCTGTCAGATTCACGCAGCGCCTGCTGTTCAATGCCCAGCCAGCGCAGCCATTCGGTGCGGGCGCGCTCAAAAAACTTGAGGTAATTGGCATAAAAGACGATGCCGCCTGCGTCGGTGTCTTCCCAATACACCCGAACCCGCCAAGTAAAGCCTGACGTGCTGGCGACAGCGGCCGTGGTACTCATGGGCGAGCCGCTCCCAAGGTGCGCTCCAATCGTTGCAATGCGGTGGTCAAGTGCGGCACTGAATTGGCAAATGACAAGCGCAAAAAGTCTTCGGCCATGGCCGGGCCGAAGTCGCGACCCGGTGTGAGCACCACATGGGCCTTGTGCAGCAAATCGAAACAAAAGTCCCAGCTGCTGCTCGCATGGGCACCCGTCTGGGCCCAGACATAAAACGCGCCGTCGGGGACCACCGGGACCGTCAAGCCCAAACGGTTCATGCCCTCCACCACCAAATCTCGACGTCGAGCAAATTCGCCACGCCGCTGCTCAAAGTCGGCAATGGCGGCAGGTTCAAAGCAAGCCAGGGCCGCATGCTGCGCCACGGCACTGGCACAGATGTAGAGATTTTGTGCGAGCTTTTCCACCGGGGCCACCAACGGCTGTGGCAACACCAACCATCCCAAGCGCCAGCCCGTCATGCCAAAGTATTTGGAAAAGCTGTTGATGGAGATCACGTCGTCGCCCAGCGCCAAGGCGCTGTGTCCAAAGTGCGATTCGTAGCTCAGACCCAGGTAGATCTCATCCACCATGGTCACGCCACCGCGCTCGCGCACCGTCTGGACGATTTTCCGCATTTCGCTCGGCTCCACCGAAGTGCCGGTGGGGTTGGAAGGCGAAGCCAGCAACACGCCGCGGGTGTGTGCGTTCCAATGCGCTCGCACCGACGCCGCATCCAGCTGAAAGCGCTGCGCCGCGGTGGTGGGAATCAGGCGGGCTTTGCCACCGGCCGCAGCCACAAAATGTCGATTGCAGGGATAGCAAGGATCGGGCATCAAGATCTCATCACCCGCATCCACCAGGGCCAGCGTGATCAGTTGCAGGGCGGCGGAAGCCCCGGCGGTGATCACAATGCGCTCAGGCGCGACATCGAGCTGCCAGCGTTGCCGGTACCAGCCACTGATGGCTTGTCGCAGTGCGGGCAGGCCCAGCGATGGGGTGTATTGCGTGCGTCCGGCTTGCAAGCACTCCGTCGCGGCCTCTTGGACCCGCGTGCTGGCGGTGAAATCGGGTTCACCGATGTTCAAGTAGATCATCGGCTCACCGCCACGAAGCGGATCGCACCCGGGCTCATCGGCCATGGCGCGAGCGGCCTTGGCCATCTCCATCACATAAAAAGGATCGATCGCCTCCAGCCGCGATGCCAGTTTCATGGCCTGGGGGTGCCCCGAGAAGCGCCGACTTCGACGGGGCGCAGTTCTGCAGCCGCCTTGTCGAGCACGCCGTTGACGAACTTGTGTCCATCGGTGCCGCCAAAGCTCTTGGTCAACTCCACGGCCTCGTTGATGGCCACGCGATACGGCACGTCCAAGCAATGCTGCAATTCCCAAGCACCGATCAAGAGGGCGCTGTGTTCCACGGGCGACAAGGCTTGAGTGCTGCGGTCGGCGTGCTTGGACAAGACGGCGTCGAGCGTGCCTGCGTCGGCAATGCATCCGTGCAGCAAGGCATCAAAATGCG
>RFSP01000024.1 GCA_009923895.1 Betaproteobacteria bacterium
ACGTGCCCAAGCGTGCTGGAGTCAGAATGTCAAATCCTTGTCCCAAGCCTGAAGCCGCATCGACTTTTTTGCGGTTTGTGAACCTCTTGCATGCCATTCGGCAATTGCCTTCTTTTCCCACGCTGGACCCCGTAGAAGAACGCTTGCTGCACGAACTGGGGGCTTTGTGGCATGAGGGTCAGAAGGTGACGGTGTTGCAGGCCATGGAGCTCGGTGCTGCCGGCTCATCGTCGACGGTGCATCGCCGACTCAAGGGGCTGCGTCGCAAGGGCATGATCGATCTCAAAGCCGATGACGTCGATGGGCGCGTCCGCTACGTCGTGAGCACGGCAGAGGCCACCCATTATTTCCAGAAGCTGGGTCAGTTCATGTGCGAGGCCACGTCCAAGCGCTGAGCTCCCATCCCCGGCACGTGGAACCCGTGCCTGATCGCAAAATCGAGGGTGACCCAAGCGGCATCCACGGTCATCTCATCGGCCAGCGCGAGCCCAATGGCTTCTTCCATCGGCAAGAGGCGCACTTCGGCCACTTCGCCATCTTGGTTGCGCGGGATCACCCCTGCCTCCAGGGCCAGATCAAACACATGGAGCCGCTCCCACTGACGTCCCTCGGGCACGTCGCGGTCGAGCTCCAAGACGCTGGCTTTGCGCAGACCCGCCATTTGCAATGGTTGCAAGCCGGCTTCCTCCCAACCCTCTCGAATGACCGTCTCCTGGGGTGACTGACCCCAAGGCACGCCACCGCCGATCAGGTTGTCTTGTTTGCCAGGGTCGGTGGCTTTGCTCAAGGATCGGCGTGCCACCCACATCTGGGCCGGGCGGCCTGGTTCTCCTTCGACATAGCCGTTGCAGTGGGCGCCCAGCGTGAGCGTGCCCCAAAACCGGGCCGAGGCCCGCTCCATGCGGGCCAAGACTTCATCGCAGGCGGGGTCCCAAAGTGCAAAGGGCTCATCGCGCCAGGCCACAATGAGCCCCAAGTCCCGCAGGCTCGCATTCATCACCGTCATGGCCCTGGTGAGGTCGTCCCCACGGGGCGTGAGCACCACCCGATCGGGCAGCACCTGCACCCATTGCGGCCAGGCAGTAAGCGCCAGCAGGTGCTGCTCGGCCACCGATCCGACATGACGATGGGCCGCCACGAGCGGCCTGCGACGCTGCGTCTTGTGTCTTGCTTGCCGAAGACACGAGGGCCCAGCGACGCTGGCAAACGGGGTCATGCGCTTCGGGGTGAAGTGGCTGAAGTGTTCAAGGCCCGCCATTGTGCAAGCAGCGTGTCAAACTTGTGCCTGGCCGCGGATTGGTAACGCTCCTTCACATGGCCGAACCCGCGAATGTCTTGCGCGATGCGGGCGATGTCGCAAGCCAGGTCCAGCCGGTCGGCTGTCAGCTGCGACATCACCATCTCCAGCGCCTGTTGATAGTCGACGATCCATTGCCGCTCGCAGCGGCGCTCTGCGGTGTAGCCAAATGGGTCGAAGGCGGTACCTCTCAAGCCTTTGAGGTGGGCCAGCAGGGCCAAGGCAGGTCGGATCCACGGACCGAAGGCCCGCTTTTGCAATTCGCCTTTGTCATTGCGCTTGGAAAACGCGGGGGGCGCCAGATGGTGCACCACCCGGTAATCGCCCTCGAAAAGACCGGCGATGCGCTGGGCAAAGGCCGGATCGGTGTGCAAACGGGCCACCTCGTATTCATCTTTGTAGGCCATGAGTTTGAACAGGTTGTGAGCCACCGCTTCACTCAGCCGTGTGCCTTGGCCCACGCCCTGGGCTTCGGCTTGGCGCACGCGCTGCACAAAGCTGCGATAGCGCTCGGCGTAGGCGGCGTTCTGATAGGCCTGCAGGAACTGCACGCGCCGCTCCACCAGCTCATCCAATGAGGGCTTCTTCACAAACTCAATGACCTGTCGCGCTTGAAACAGCGCGCGCACGGCGCTCAAGTCGTGTGCACACCGCCGGCCCCATTCAAAGGCCGCCTGATTGTTTTGCACCTGCACACCATTGAGTTCAATGGCCCGCATGAGCGACGCGTGGCTCAGCGGCACCTGACCTTTTTGCCAGGCATAGCCCAGCATCATCGGATTGGTATAGATGGAGTCGCCCAGCAGCTGGACGGCCACTTCTTCGGCGTCGAAAGCGCCGATGGCTTGTGGGCCCACGACGGCCTGAAGCGCCGTCTCGCAGCGCGCTTGCGGAAACTCCCAATCGGCATTTTGAAGCAGTGCGGCCGTGGGCGTGCCGTGCGTGTTGAGCGCCACATAGGTGCGACCCGATTGCATCACCGACAGCGTGGCGCGGTTCGCTGCCACGATGGTGTCGCACCCAATGACCAGGTTGGCCTTGGCCGTGTCCACCTTGGTGGAAAAAAGCCGCTCGGGCCGTTGAGCAATCTGCACATGGCTCCAGGTGGCGCCGCCCTTTTGCGCCAGACCGCCCGCATCTTGCGTGACGATGCCTTTGCCATCCAAATGGGCCGCCATGCCCAGGAGCTGCCCGATGGTGATCACTCCCGTGCCGCCCACACCTCCTACCACGATGCCCCAAGCTTCTTCGCAGTCGGGCAGCACCGGCTCTGGAACCGCGGGCATGGTCACGCCGGTCTTGGGTGAGGGGGCCGCTTTTTTCAGGGTCCCTCCTTCCACGGTGACAAAGCTGGGGCAAAACCCTTTGAGGCAAGAAAAGTCTTTGTTGCAGGTGCTTTGGTTGACACGCCGCTTGCGGCCGAATTCGGTGGAGACCGTCTCTACCGACAAGCAATTGCTTTGGACCGAGCAGTCGCCGCAGCCTTCGCACACGGCTTCGTTGATGAGCACGGTCTTGGCCGGTGTGGCCATCTTGCCGCGCTTGCGGCGGCGGCGCTTTTCCGTGGCGCAGGTCTGGTCATAGATGAGCGCGGTGCATCCGGGCACCTCTCTGAGGTGACGCTGCACGGCGTCGAGCTCATCGCGGTGTCGTACGGTGACACCGGGCGCCAAGCCGGTCACGCCATCGTATTTTTCGGGCTCGTCGGTGACGACCACAATCTGCCGCACACCTTCAGCTTCCAGCTCGCGGGTCATGGCCGGGACGCCGAGCGTGCCGTCCACGGGCTGGCCGCCCGTCATGGCCACCGCATCGTTGAAGAGAATCTTGTAGGTGATATTGACTTTGGCAGCAATGGCTTGCCGGACGGCCAAGAGCCCAGAGTGGTAGTAGGTGCCGTCACCCAAATTCGCAAAAATGTGCGTGTCTTTGCTAAAGGGCGCTTGTCCCACCCAGCTCACCCCTTCGCCCCCCATTTGACTGAAGGTCACCGTGCTGCGATTCATCCAGGTGGCCATGAAATGACAGCCGATGCCGGCGACGGCGCGGGAGCCTTCTGGCACGCGGGTGCTGGTGTTGTGCGGGCAACCCGAGCAGAACCAAGGCGTGCGCTCGACGCTTTGGGCGGTCGCTGCGGCGAGGCTTTGTTCTTTGGCTGCAATGACGGCCAACCGGGCGTCCATGCGCTGTGCGATGTCGGCAGGCACGCCCAATTTCTTCAGTCGGCTGGCAATGGCTTTGGCAATGATCGACGGGGAGAGGTCGGCCTTGGCCCGCAGCAAGGTGTTATCGCTCGGGTTGGGCATGCTCCACTCGCCACCGGATGCGTCTCCTTCCTGTTCGTTGAACTTGCCCAAGACGTTGGGACGCACATCGGGGCGCCAGTTGTAGAGCTCTTCTTTCAGCTGGTATTCAATGATCTGGCGCTTTTCTTCAATGACCAAGATCTCTTGCAAGCCGGAGGCGAAGTCGCGCGTGATGGTGGCTTCCAGCGGCCAGACGACGTTGACCTTGTGCACACGCACGCCCAATTGGCGGCACACCTCGTCGCTCAATCCCAGGTCGGACAAGGCTTGGCGGGTGTCGTTGAAGGCCTTGCCGCTGGCGATCAGGCCCAAACGGTCGTGAGGCCCTTCCACCACGTTGTAGTTCAAGCGGTTGGCGCGGACATAAGCCAGCGCCGCGTACCACTTGTAGTCCATCAAACGGGCTTCTTGATCCAACGCGGTGTCGGGCCATCGCATGTGCACGCCGCCCGCAGGCATGACAAAGTCTTGGGGCAAAACAATCTGCACCCGGTCGGGGTCCACGATCACGCTGGAGGACGACTCCACCACCTCTTGGATGGTTTTCAGCCCCGTCCAGACGCCGGAAAAGCGGCTCATGGCCCAGGCGTGCAAGCCCATGTCCAAGATGCCTTGCACATCTGAAGGAAAGAACACCGGAAATCCGCAGGCCTTGAAGATGTGGTCGCTTTGGTGGGCGGCCGTGCTGCTCTTGGCCACGTGGTCATCGCCTGCCACGGCAATGACGCCACCATGGGCGCTCGTGCCAGCCATGTTGGCGTGCTTGAACACATCGCTGCAGCGGTCCACGCCCGGCCCTTTGCCATACCAAAGGCCGAACACGCCATCGAACTTTTTCGATTGCGGATACAGGTCGAGCATTTGAGTGCCCCACACGGCCGTGGCGGCCAGCTCTTCATTGACACCCGGCTGAAAGACCACCTGTTGCGCGGCCAGGTGCTTTTGCGCTTGCCACAGGGCTTGGTCGTAACCGCCCAGGGGGCTGCCGCGGTAGCCGCTGACGAAGCCCGCTGTTTGCAGCCCATTTGCCGCATCCCGGGCGCGTTGCAGCATGGGCAAACGCACGAGCGCTTGGACGCCGCTCATGAACGCACGCCCTCGCTCCAGGGCGTACTTGTCATCGAGCGTGACTTGTTCGAGGGCCAAGCGGACAGATTCGGGCAGTGGTGCGTTCATGGCAGGCTTCCCTCAAGACGTGACGATTGGGACCACACAGGTTGCGCAAGTGTAGGGATCTGGCCGCCATATGTCTTTTCTTTTCGTGCCCTTAAATGCATACTTAAAGAAATAATTTTTCTCAAATGATTGAGTCAAAGAAAACATGGCGCTCAAAAAACCCAATACCGGGAAATCCCTAGGACGTGTGGCCGCGCGGATCGGGGAGCCCTCTGCACCCGATGAGGCCTCCTTGGGTCTTGATCGATACGACATCGCCATCCTGGGCGAGTTGCAACGCGACGCCCGGCTTTCCAATTTGGATCTGGCGGCGCGCATTGGGCTGTCCCCCGCACCCACCTGGCGTCGGGTGCGCCGACTGGAGGAGCAGGGCTACATCACGGGCTACCGCGCCGAGATCGACCGGCGCAAGATCGGGCTTGGGGTGCTGGCCTTTATGCGGGTGGATGCGGAGCGCAACACCGGTCGCGCCACGCGCGCGCTGGAAGACGCCATCCGAAAGCTGCCCGAGGTCATTGCCTGCCACTACATCAGTGGCACCGGGACGTTTGAGTTGCAGGTCATGGCCACCGACTTGGACGCCTTTTCTCGATTTTCATTGCAGACCTTGCTCAACCTGCCCCACGTCAAAGACGTGCACACCAGCTTTTCTCTGGGAGAGGTGAAGTCGGGGGGTGCCTTGCCCCTGGGTCATTTGCAGGCGACGCGCGTCAGAGACCGCAAGGACGGGAGGGGTTATGTGGCTGCTGTTGCTTGAGGCCTTGGCCGCCTTGGCGGTGTTGCTCTTTCTGGTCTGGTGGACCATGTTTGCCGGGCGCTCAAAAGGGGAAAGTCCCGAGCGCGGCGGCGCTGACAAGAAGCAAGACGGCCCACTTTGAGCGCAACGAACGCTCAGTGCAGGGCCTGTGATCGAACGAGTGCAAAGGCCGCAATGGGCGCTTCAAAGGGCCGAGCGTCCTCGGTCATGCAAAAGAAAGTGCCTTCCATCGACCCTTGCGCAGTGGCCAGGCGGGTCCAGCTGGTGTACTCAAAACTTTCACCCGGCTTGAGCACGGGCTGGTGACCCACCACCGCCAAGCCCCGGATTTCTTCCACGTTCCCCAAGGCGTCACTGACCAGCCAGCGCCGGGCCACCAGCTGGGCCGTCACGTCACCGGTGTTGCGCACGGTGATGGTGTAGGCAAAGGCGTGCGGCCCTTCGGGCTGAGAGTGCTCATCCAAGTACTCCACACGAACGCTGCAAGTGAATTCAGGGCGGCTCATGCGAAGGATTCTAGAATCCCCCCATGAATGCCGCCTCCACCTACCGCATTGCCCCTTCCATCTTGTCGGCTGACTTTGCCCGCTTGGGTGAGGAGGTTCGCGCTGTCTTGGCTGCAGGGGCCGATTGGATTCACTTTGATGTGATGGACAACCACTACGTGCCCAATTTGACTTTTGGGCCCATGGTGTGCGAGGCGCTTCGCGCCCATGCGGTGCGGCCCGACGGGTCTCGCGCCCCCATCGATGTGCATCTGATGGTGCAACCGGTGGACGCTTTGGCCAGCGCATTTGCCAAGGCCGGTGCCGATCTCATCAGTTTCCACCCCGATGCCAGCACCCACGTGGACCGCACCTTGCAGCTCATACGTGCAGAAGGGTGCAAGGCGGGCTTGGTGTTCAACCCAGCCATGCCGCTGGATGTGCTGGAGTGGGTGATCGACAAAGTCGACCTGGTGTTGATCATGAGCGTCAACCCCGGTTTTGGTGGGCAGAGCTTCATTGGCTCAGCCCTGGGCAAGGTGGCGCAAGCGCGCCGGCTCATCGACGCTGAGCGCCAACGTTCAGGCCGAGACATTGCCTTGCAGGTGGATGGTGGCATCAAGGTCGACAACATCCAGGCCGTGGCCAAAGCTGGCGCCGACACGTTTGTGGCCGGCAGCGCGATTTTTGGCCAAAAGGACTATGCCTCGGTGATCGCGGCCATGCGCCATCAGTTGGCCCAAGTGTGAGCGCACCACCCAGAGCGCCGGTGCATCGGTCAGTTCTGCGGTCCGTTCTGCCGTCGTTTTTGCGATCAATTGGGATGGGGACCTGCATGGTCCTGTGGGGACTTGCGTCGGCGCCGAGTGTGCAAGCGGCCTCCAAGGCGCTGGTGTACTGTTCTGAATCGAGTCCCGAGGGGTTTGACCCAGGTTTGTGGGACAGTCTGAGCACGAGCGCCGTCACCACGCAAATCTTTCAAGGCTTGTTGGCCTTTGAGCGAGGCCACGCCACGCTCAAGCCGGCCTTGGCCACCCGCTGGGAGGTGTCTCCCGATGCGCGCGTTTTTACGTTCACCTTGCGTCGAGGGGTGAAGTTTCATGCCACCCCGTATTTCACGCCCACGCGCGACTTCAATGCCGACGATGTGATGTTCACCTGGGGTCGATTCGTCCACCCCGATCATCCCTTCAACAAGGCGTTTCCCGCGACCTTCATCAACGCCGAAAGCCTGGAGCTGTCCAAGGCCATCGCGGGCATCGACCGCGTGGACGACCACACCGTGCGCTTTCGCCTGCGAGCACCCAATGTGAATTTTTTGTCGGTCTTTGCCAATCCCTTTGCCGGCATCCACTCGCAAGAATATGCCCAACAATTGCTGGCACAAGGGAGGGCGGCTGTCATCAACACCCAGCCCATTGGCACCGGGCCTTACCGCTTCAAAAGTTACAAAAAAGACGACGTGGTGCGCATGGTGGCGCACCCCCAGTACTGGGACGGGGCTCAAAAGACCACCGCCTTGGTCTACGCCATCAGCCGCGAAGCCGCGGTCAGGGTGCAGAAAATCGCCCGTGGCGAGTGTCATGTGACGGCACCCTTGCGTGACGTGGACTTGCACACGCTCTCGGGCCATCCGCAGGTGCAGATTCTCAAGGTGCAGGCCTTCAACATCAGCTACTTGTCGTTCCACATGAAAAAGCCGCCCACCGACCGGCGAGAGGTGCGCGAAGCCTTGGACATTGCCATCGACCGTCAGGCGTTGTTCAAAGTGCTGTTTCCCCGGGGCGATGCCACGCAGGCCGTGAGTGCATTTCCGCCAGCGGTGCCCGGGTTCAATACGCGCTTGCGCAATGAATACAACCCCCAGCGAGCCCGGCAATTGCTGCAGTCGGCCGGGCTGGGTCAAGGCTTTGACATCGATTTGTGGGCCTTGCCCATGGCCCGACCGACCAATCCCAATGGGCTCCTTATGGCCCAGATGATTCAGCAAGACTGGGCACGCATTGGCGTGCGGGCACGCATTGTCAGTTATGAGTGGGGAGAGTATTTGCGCCGCGCCAATCAGGGGGAGCACCATGTGTACATGAGTGGCTGGTCCAGCGGCACGGGGCAGGCCGACGATTTCCTCACGCCCAACCTCACCTGCGCGGCCAGCCGAGGGGGCATCAAATTTTGCAATCGGGAATTCGATGCCCTGGTGGAAGCAGCGCGCACCGAGGTGGATGTCAACAAGCGCCTGGCACTCATCGAGCAAGCGCAGGAGGTGTTCAAGCGGGAGCGACCTTGGATTCCCATGGCGCACTCCACCGTGTACATCCCCATACGAAAAGATGTCAAAGGGTTCATCATGGCGCCCAATGGCACCGTGGACTTTGAAGGGGTCTATCGAGAATGATTCGATGTGAAGAAGTGGCCACCCATGCCTTGTTTCGATCGCTGGGGTCTTTGGCCGGCGTGGAAGTGGACCTGCGTTACGCCGGTCCGCACAACTTTGCGGGCCGCGTGCTTTACGAGGGGCTGGATTGCGCGTGGATACGCACCGAGGCTGCAGCCGGCTTGGAGCGAGCCGCGCAGTGGCTCGCGCGCAAGCGGCCGGGCTATCGCTTGAAGGTGTTGGACGCCTTGCGCCCGCAGCGCATACAAGAGGCCATTTGGCGCGACGTGGTGGGCACGCCTGCGCAGGCCTATTTTGCCGATCCTGCTCGGGGGTCCATTCACTCCTTTGGCATGGCGGTGGACATCACGCTGGTGCACCCGTCGGGGCAAGAGTGCGACATGGGCAGCGGATATGACGAAATGTCGATCCGCTCCCACCCCTCTCACGACGCACTGCATTTGGCTCTGGGGGTGCTCACGGCAGACCAACTCATGTCACGAGGCTGGCTGCATGCCGCCATGGCACAAGGAGGCTTTGCTGGCATTCCCAATGAGTGGTGGCACTTTGATTTCGGCGACCGAGAGCAGGTGCGTCGAGAGTGCCCCATGGTGATTTGATCGTCGCGCAATTTGCAGAGGTGCCTATGACTGACCGTTGGGACTCTTCACCCACCGACCGCCGACACTTTCTTGCGGCTGCAGCCTCGGGTGTGGCTGCCGTGCCGGTGGCCGCAGCGGCGCAAGCGGGGCCGGGCGCGACGCGGGCACCCTTGAGCGGGCCATCGCGCATGCCCTTGCGGGTGCCACGGCGGCTGCAACCCGGAGACACCGTGGCGCTGATCAATCCGTCGGCCGCGGTGTATGAACGCCAACCCTATGAAGTGGCCCATGACACGCTCAAGGCCTTGGGATTCAAGGTCCGTGAGGCGCCCAATTTGAGAGCGCGCCGCGGGCAATTTGCGGGCACCGACGCACAACGTGCGGCCGATGTGAATGCCATGTTCGCCGACCCTCAGGTGCATGGCATTTTGGCGCTGACGGGAGGGTCGGGGGGCAACCGGATCTTGCCGTTGTTGGACTACGAGTTGATTCGTCGCAACCCCAAATTTTTGGGTGGGTTCAGCGACATCACCGCGCTGATCAACGCGGTGCATGCAAGAACGGGGCTCGTGACCTTCCATGCGCCCGTGGGAGTGTCTGAATGGAACGAGTTCAGCGTGAGTCACTTTCGCGCCGCCGTCATGGAAGCGCAGTTGGCCACGCTGCGCAACCCGAAGTCGAATGAAGACGCCCTGGCACCCAAGAGCAACCGCATCTTCACCGTGCGAGGAGGCAAGGCCCAGGGGCCTTTGGTCGGCGGCAACCTTGCCGTGCTCACCTCCATGGCAGGCTCAGTCTATTGGCCTGCCTTTGACGGGGCCATCCTTTTTTTGGAAGACATCAACGAGTACATCTATCGCGTGGATCGCATGCTGTCCACGCTCAAGCTGGCTGGCGTCTTGGACCGATTGGCCGGTGTGGTGCTGGGCGCCTTCACCAAGTGTGAACCGGGTGAAGGCTATGGCACCTTGACCTTGGACGAAGTGTTTGACGACTACTTCAAGCCCTTGAACATTCCAGTCTATGGGGGCGCGAGCTTTGGCCACATTCGACTGAAGTTCACGTTGCCCATCGGCTTGCCGGTGGAGATGGATGCCGACGCTGGCACGCTGCGCTTCTTGCAGCCCGCGGTCAGCTGAGGCCGGGTCCGCGGGGTGACGGGGCCGACGGCTTTACTTTGAGGCCGGTGGTCGGGCCAGTTCCAGGGCTTGCGCAATCACGTTCAGATCGCCGATGTGATTGGCCAGCAAGAGCACCAGCCGTGCATTGAGCAATCGGCTCTCCTCGTCGCTCAGGCCGTGATGGGCGGCAATGAGCCTCTCGTAGAAATCGTCGCCCGGCGCGTAGGCCTGCAGGGGGGGCTCACCGGGACGGTGAAAGTGGGGTTGGGTCTGCAAAGATGCGGGGCTCATCACAGTACTCATCACTGTACTCCCAGGGCTTTGTCCAAGGCGCTGCGCACAGTGCGAAGCCCCTCAGGCCAACTCAACTGTCGCCAACGGGCGGCCACATGCTGGTCGGGGCGCAGCAAATACGCCGTGCCGCAGCGGGCGTCAAACCGACGGGCCGCCACGCCACGCACGTCGACGACGCAAGGCAAATCCGCGGGAGCGGGACCTTCTTGCCCCAAAACCACCAGAGGCTCTACTGCTGTGCCGCAGCCTTGGGCCTCGCGCAACTCGGACAAGGCGGCCCGACTCTGCGGCGTCAGGTCCTCAACGCAGTCCACAAACCACAGCAAGACGAAGCGGTTGCCGACTTCAGGCAGCAGCCACCGCAAGGTGGGGTCGCCGGCCCTGCAGATGGGCGCGTCGTCCAGCGGCGCGCCTGGACGCATGCGGCCCTCAAAGGCATCGCTGTCCGGGGTGTTCAGTGATGAGCCCGTCAAGTGAGCCGGCACTGAGAGTCGGCCCGAGTTGACCAGGCTGCGCGCAAAGGCATGGTCCCGAGCCAGGCTCAGCACTGCATGGCGAAAATCTTGAGAGGCTTGGGATTTGGGCGTGATGAAGTCGGTCGAGCGTGTGGAGTTGAGCAGGTTCTCGTCTGCCGCGGCCACGCGCTCGTCGCTGTACGTGTCCAACAGGGCTTCAGATGCCCGACCCTCCAAGACCCATTTGAGTTTCCAAACCAGGTTGTCCACGTCTTGAAGGCCCGAGTTGGCGCCGCGCGCGCCAAAAGGCGAGACCTGGTGCGCGGCGTCTCCCACGAACAAGACACGCCCGTGGCGGAACCGCTCCATGCGCCGGCACTGAAAGGTGTAGACGCTGACCCATTCGAGCTCGAATTTGCGATCCGGACCCAGCATGGCTTGAATGCGGGGCAGCACCCGCTCGGGCTTTTTCTCTTCTTGCGGGTCGGCGTCCCATCCCAATTGAAAGTCAATTCGCCAGACGTTGTCGGCCTCTCGGTGCAGCAGCACGCTTTGCCCGGGGTGAAACGGTGGGTCAAACCAAAACCAACGCTCGGCGGGAAAGTCGGCTTGCATGACCACGTCGGCGATCAGAAAGCGGTCTTTGAACACCTTGCCTTCCATGTCCAGACCCATCATGTGGCGCACCGGGCTGCGCGCGCCATCGGCCACCACCAGCCAATCGGCTTGGAGGGTGTAGGCGCCATCCACCGTATCGACTGCCACATGCACGGCGCCGTCAAGCGACTGCACGCCCACCACTTTGTGTTGCCATCTCAGGTCGATGAGCGGCAGCTGCGTGGTGCGCCGCACCAGGATGTCTTCCAGGTAATACTGTTGCAAATTGACCATGCCTGGGCGCTGGTGGTCCGCTTCGCTCAGGAGGTTGAAGGCAAACACCTCCTCTTCCCGAAAGAAGGTGCGTCCCACGTTCCACGTCACGCCTTTGTCCACCACGGCCTGGCCGCAGCCCAAGCGGTCCAAAATCTCCAGCGTCCGTTTGGCGTAGCACAAACCCCGCGACCCAATGCTCACGGTGTTGTCGTCATCCAGCAGCACCACGGGCACGCCGTGTTGCGCCAAATCGATGGCCGCCGCCAGCCCCACAGGTCCTGCGCCCACCACCACCACCGGGTGGCGTGACGGCGTTCCAGACGGCTGCAACTCAGGCGCCGGGCGGTAGGCGAACGTGGGGTATTGGAACGTCTTGAGCATGTGCTGCGCCCGCGGCAGAAGGCCTCAGGATTCCAGCGCGTGCCACATCTGGACGTCGCGCTCGGCGGTCCAAATCCGAGGATCGGGGTACTGCGTCATCTCGTCATAACAGCGGGTGACGTCAAACGGCATGCAGTGGTCAAAGATCACCCAGTGGCCGTATTTGGGCCGCAATCGATCGCAGGTTTGTCGATAAACCGCCTTCAAATCGAGCCCCGCCTTGGCGCCCTCTTCGACACTTTTGCGCACGTCGGCGATGAACTCGCGGGTGCCTGCGAGCCCTTGACGCACCGATTGCGCCGTGGTGAGTGCGGCGCCGCGTCCGGGTACCAGCGCCTTGGGTTGCAAGGCGGCCAGGTTGTCCAGCGTTTGAGGCCAGTCTTTGAAATAGGCATCGCCGGCATAGGGCGTGGCGTCAAACTCCACCAAGTCCCCCGACAGCAGCGTGCGCTCTTGTGGCAGCCACACCACGGTGTCGCCTTTGGTGTGGCCCCGCCCGAGCTGCAACAACTGCACTTCGAGCTTGCCCATCCACAAGGTCATCTTGCCGCTGAAGGTCAGGTTGGGCCAGGTCAGGCCGGGAGGCACGGTGTCGACGTTGCGAAACAGGCGGGGAAATCGCCCAATCTCGCTGGCCTTGTCCTGTTCACCTCGCTCTACGATGAGGTCGTAAGTGTCCTGGCTGGCGATGATGTGCGAGGCTTGGTAGGCACTGGCCCCCAGCACCCGCACCGCGTGGTAGTGGGTCAGCACCACATAGCGGATGGGCTTGTCGGTGACCTCGCGGATGCGGCGAATGACGTCAGCAGCCATGGCCGGAGTGGCCTGCGTGTCGGCCACCAACACGCAGTCGTCGCCAATGATGATGCCGGTGTTGGGGTCGCCCTCGGCCGTGTAGGCCCAGGCATGTTCTGAAATTTGGGCAAAAGTGACCTTTTTTTCCTCCAGGTCGGCGTGGGAGGCGAACTTCTTTTCGGTGCTCATGGGCGTTCCTTGTCAGAGTTCAGAGTGTGCCGCCGAAGTCGGGACCCCGACTCTCGCAACCACCAAAACCTAGGGTTAGTACTGACCATCCATCAGGGTCAATCCTCTGGTACAAAGGAAGTGTCCAGTTTAGTTTACGCTTTTCGATATTTTTTGAGGATTCGACCGTGAAAAGCTCCCTGTCTGATCTTGTCTGCGGCATCCGCCGTACGCTGCTGGCTGTCGTGGCGCTGGCCGGTTTGACGTCTTCCTGGAGCGTGCAAGCCCAGGAAAAGACACTCACCCTGGCCTTGGCTCGCAGCGCCATCACGCCCGGCGAGGAAACCTTTACCTACGCTGTGCCCAAGCAAATGGGTTGGTTCAAGCGAGAAGGTTTGAATGTCAATCTCATCAAGACCAATGGTTCCACTGCGGCCTTGCAAGCC